>JAKIUH010000442.1 GCA_021647685.1 Bacteroidales bacterium | reverse complement strand
CCAAGTTTCGTTCTTTTTGCGTAGAACTTTGTTAAAAATTTTGACCATAACTACTGCTATGCTAAAAATTTTTGCCTTGTTCTACACAAAAATAACTTCAACTTATACGACACAACACACTTGACATGACACTAGTAATTCTTTGGAAACCATACAAAATTAATCCCGAATTTTTGGGGTGTGATATTTTTACTTTTTTTTTAAAATTATTGATATAAAAGTATCAACAATTCTAAAAAAGATAAAAATCTCATCATAAATAAAGCTTTTTATAAAATTTGATAGCTTCCAAAGAGCCACTAATTATTATTTTCATAATCAGAACAAGGCATTTTATAAATATTTTTGTTATATTGGCAAAAAGACATGTTGATATAACCTTTTTTTGTCAATGAAAACGAAATTACTTTTTGCATTAGTATTTTTGTTGAATGCACACTTGATTTTATCTCAGGCAGATAGTAGTTTAGCTGACGATTTGTTTGATTTGTCATTTGAAGAGTTGCTGAATGTTAAAGTTTCGGTTGCATCAAAATCAGAGGAGGCATTGGAAGATGCACCCGGAATTATTACAGTTATAACGCAAGAGGAGATTCAAGGATATGTAGCCAATAGTTTGGGCGATATTTTAAATCGTATAACCGGAGCTATTTTATTGAGCCCAAATGTGTTTGAACAAAATGTAATTTCGTTTCGTGCTCAGTCCGTAACCCCTTATGATAATCATACTTTACTGATGATTAACGGACGCCCCGTACGCGATCCAATTTCGGGCGGCTGGAACAGTGCTTTTTATAATTCTTTTCCAATTGATATAATTGACCGTATTGAGGTAATCCGTGGGCCCGGTAGCGTTTTATACGGCTCATGTGCTTTTTCGGCAGTGATTAATATTATTACTAAAAGCTCTGATATTGAAGGAGTAGATATTTCTGCCGATATGCGATTGGGCAATAGAAATACTTTTAAACAGGATTTATCGGCTTATTTTAAGGATAAGGATTTTAAATTTTCTTTTGGGCTTAGTAATTATATAACGGATGGTCCTGTTTTTTCTTTTACCGATTATTTGGGTGTAGATAGTTCTGCAAATTTTGATAAACGCAATTTGGGTGTTTTTTTAGGTGTTGAATATAAAGATTTTTTATTAAATTTTGATTATGTCGAAACTGAAGGGTTTGGTTTGAATCCTGTTAATAATAATTGGGATTTAGGAACTAATTTTCCACACAATAATCATCAGTCATCAGGTGTTGATTTTGGCTATAATAAAGATTTTAGTGAAAACTTGTCATGGCGTAACAATATGGCTTTTCAGGCTCATGAATTTTCAGAAAGTGCAGATGTAGAGGTGTTTGCGTATAGTTTAAACTTTGAAAGTACATTAAACTATATGCCGGTTGATAATTTTAACTTTATTGGTGGTTTGGTTTTAGAAAATAATATTCATCACGGACTCCGTTTTATCAATGACGAAAAATATACGGCAAGTGCTTATTTGCAATTAAAATATTCAATTTTACCTAAATTTCATTTTATTGTTGGGCTGCAATGGAATAAGCCGGAATATATAAGTGCCCGATTATCGCCACGGGCAGGTTTCATTGCTAATTTTACCGACAAATTAGGCTTAAAATTATTGTTTAGTGAAGCATTTAGGAATGGTTATCCGCTTGAAACTTCATTCGATTTGGAAGTGTTTAGGGGAAATAATCAATTGAAACCTGAAATTATTCAAACTTCTGAAGTCCAAATATTTTTACATACCCAAAAAACCTTTGTTTCCTTAACAGGATATTATAGTTTGATGGATGATTTAATTAGCAGGAAATGGTTTGTAGATACGAGCCTAGTAGGTGGTGGCTATTTGAAATATATCAATGCCGGTGCTTATAAATTTTATGGTGCTGAGTTGGAATGGAAATCGTCTTTATTGAAGCATTTGTCAACAAATGGTTCGTTTAGCTGGCAAGAAAATTATAATGAAAATAATCTGAAAAATGCAACACTTCATCCTAATATGATGTTTAAGTTCGGCTTATTGTATCAAAATCGTTATTTATCGGTTGGTGTATTTAATTCGTATTTTGGAAAACCCAGCCGAGTATCGCTTGTTAATCCTGATGTGTTGATGGTAAATAATATACCGCAAGATTTTAATTTGTTGTCGGCTAAATTAAGTATAAATCTGTCTGTATTATTTAATACCTTGAATGTTGAAAAATTTTTGTTTTATATGCAGGCGCAAAATATTTTGGGTACTGATGTTCGCTATCCCGATTATGCTACACGAGGTCTAAATAGTTTTCTTCCTTTGTATAACGGTGTGAGCTATGAATTTGGCTTACATGCAGATTTTTAGCCGGTTTTATTTGGGCTTGTCTTTGTTCTGAAAAATTTATAAATGTGCTTTTTCTAAATCGGATTTCCGGTTTGTAAATAAATACTTATTTTTGAACTTAAAAGCAAAATTTATGACAAAGAAAGAACGTTTTGAAAAAATTATTGAATATTTTAAGGAACATCGCCCTGTAGCAGAAACGGAACTGGATTATCGCAGCCCCTATGAATTGATTGTGGCGGTAATTTTATCAGCTCAATGTACGGATAAGCGGGTAAATGTAATTACGGTAGATTTGTTTAAGCGTTTTCCAGATTTTAAGGCAATGGCTGATGCTGAAATTGCTGAAGTTTTTGATTATATAAAGTCGTGTTCGTATCCGAATAATAAAGCAAAGCATTTAGTGGGAATGGCTCGGATGGTTTTAGACGATTTTGAAGGGAAATTGCCTGAGGATATTAAAGAATTACAGAAATTGCCGGGTGTCGGCAGAAAAACGGCTAATGTTTTGGCTTCGGTATTATTTAATCAGCCGACAATGGCTGTAGATACTCATGTTTTTAGGGTGTCGGCACGTTTGGGACTGACGACCAATGCAAAAACTCCTTTGGAAACAGAAAAGCAATTGGTTAAATATATTCCTGATGAATTAATCCCTTTGGCTCATCATTGGTTAATTTTGCACGGGCGATATGTTTGTTTGGCACGGAAACCTAAATGCGAAGAATGTGGTTTGACTGCCTATTGTAAATTTTATGAAAAAAATGGGAAGTAATCCTGTTTAACATTGTTTAACTTTTTTTAAATGAATTTAACACTTATCCACCTTATATTTGCAGTGTCAATAAGCTAGTTTTTTTCATAATGGTTAAGAGTTTAGGTTAATAATTAGGTTA
>JAKIUH010000030.1 GCA_021647685.1 Bacteroidales bacterium | reverse complement strand
CGTGATGATGGCATACGACAATATTATCCCGCCCGATACACAAGCCAGTTATTTTTTGTATTTTGATATTGATCCTGCGCGTATTGATATAAATATTCACCCAACAAAAACCGAAATTAAATTTGAAGACTCGCCTGCAGTTTTTCAAATGATACGTGCTGCGGTTAAAGAGGCACTCGGTAAATACAATGTTGCCTATTCTATTGATTTTGACCAAGAAGGAGCTGTTGATATTCCTGTTTTAACAAAAGATACACCGTTAAATACGCCGGGAGTGGATATTAATCCCAACTATAATCCTTTTGAATTGGAGAATGAAGGAAGTTCAGGTACTGTTTCAAATAATTCATCTTTAAATTTTCAGAAAGAAAAAATTCCTGAAAATTGGGAAAGTTTGTACGATGGTTTATTGAACGGGCAAGCTAAGCAGCAGCAACTGTTTAATCAATCAGGGCAAAATCATCAGGAATTTAACAATAATTCGGAAAATATATTTTTGTTGAAAAATAAATATATTGTTACCACAGTTAAATCGGGTTTAATGATAATCCACAAACGCCGCGCACAAGAACGTATTTTATACGAACAGTTTTTAGCTAATTTACAGAATCAGCAAGCCGTTTCGCAAGTAAGTTTATTTCCTGTAAGCTTAAATTTAGATGTTGAAAATGCAAATGTTTTACTCGAAATTAGTGAATCACTTAAAAAAATAGGTTTTGATATTCAAAAATTTGGAAAAAATTCATTTGTAATTAATGCAAGTCCTTCATTTTTTGAACATTTAGACCCTGTAGAGGTAATTACACAGTTTTTGGAAAGCTATAAAATTACCGAAGGTAATATTGAACAAGAAGTTCATGAAAAAATAGCCATTTCTATGGCAAAAGCTGCAGTTAGCGGTTATCAACCGGAGCTTACAAGTATTGAAATGCGTGAATTAATTGATATACTGTTTACTTGCAGTATCCCAAACCACTCACCAACCGGAAAAAATATTATTAAAATCCTAAAAATTGAGGAATTGGATAATATGTTTTAACTTGTAATGATTTGCCTAAGCCAATTCTTACAAAGGAATATTTCCGTGTTTTTTCTTCGGTAATTTGTCAACTTTATTTTCAAGCATTTTAAAACCGCGTATAAGCCGTTCACGTGTTTGCTCCGGTTTTATAACTTCATCAATATAACCGCGTTCTGCTGCTTTGTAGGGATGTGCAAACATGGCAATATATTCAGCTTCTTTTTCTTTAAGTTTTTCTTCCGGATTTTTGGCTGCTTTTATTTCTTTACGGAAGATTATTTCGGCAGCACCTTTTGCTCCCATTACGGCAATTTCGGCAGTTGGCCAGGCAAAATTCAAATCGGCACCAATGTGTTTTGAGTTCATTACATCATAAGCTCCACCATAGGCTTTTCTTGTGATGACCGTAATGCGCGGTACTGTTGCTTCCGAAAAAGCATAAAGAAGTTTTGCACCGTTGGTAATAATAGCATTCCATTCTTGGTCTGTTCCCGGTAAAAAGCCCGGTACATCTTCAAAAACAAGCAAAGGAATATTAAAAGCATCGCAAAAGCGTACAAAACGTGCCGCTTTTTTCGATGAATTTATATCCAAAACACCTGCCAGATAAGCCGGTTGGTTGGCAATTATTCCTATACTTTTTCCTGCCAAACGTGCAAAACCAATTACTATATTCTCGGCAAAATCTTTATGTACTTCAAAAAAACTTTCTTTATCTACAACATTACAAATAACGTCTTTAATATCATAAGGTTGGTTGGGGTTTTCAGGAACAATGTCGTTTAACTCTTTACGGATTTCATCAGTGGGTGTATATTCTGTCTCCGGTGGCAGTTCTTCGCAATTTTGCGGCATGTAACTCAGTGCCTGTTTTATCTGATTTAAAGTTTCTACTTCGTTATTACCTACAAAATGTGCTACTCCTGATTTAGAGGCATGAGTAAATGCTCCTCCGAGTTCTTCCGAGCTGACTTCCTCATGAGTAACGGTTTTTACCACATTAGGTCCGGTAACAAACATATACGAAGTATTGGCTACCATAAAATTAAAATCGGTAATTGCCGGTGAGTAAACCGCTCCTCCTGCACAGGGACCCAGAATTGCTGATAATTGTGGTACTACCCCCGAAGCCAATGTGTTCCGGTAAAAAATATCGGCATACCCCCCCAAGGATACAACACCTTCCTGAATACGTGCACCGCCGGAATCATTTAAGCCGATAACAGGTGCTCCGTTTTTCATGGCTAAATCCATAATTTTTACAATTTTTTCAGCATGAGCTTCGGCAAGTGAACCGCCAAATACTGTAAAATCTTGTGAAAAAACATAAACCAAGCGTCCGTTAATGGTTCCGTAGCCGGTTACTACTCCATCACCCGGATATTTTTCTTTATCAAGATTAAAATCGTGTGAACGGTGTGTTACAAACATTCCCAGTTCTTGAAAAGAGCCTTTATCCAACAAAATATCCAATCGTTCACGGGCTGTTAATTTTCCGCGTTTATGTTGTGCTTCTATACGTTTTTCTCCACCGCCTTTTAGTGCTTCTTGTATTTTTTTATCCAGTAATTCAAATTTCTTTTTTGATGACATTTCAGTTTGGTTTTAGGTTTTTTGAACAAATTCAAGATTGTAAATATATAAAATATTTACTTTGATAAAAAAATCAACTTATGGTATCAGGAAAATTGTACTAAATTTTATGAAGTCCGGTTGTAACTAAAAGTTTAAACAATCACAGGTCAGGAGACCTGTGGTACGGCGCTCAGCACCCTGTCTTTATTCCTGAATCATGGTTGAAACATTGTTTTGTGCAGATTGCCAACACTATATGATTATAAAAATTTCAACTTTATTCGCGTATAATTTTTATTTCGCCATTAACTCCCAATTTGATTATTGATGATGGACTTGCCATTGATGTATCTTTTTGGCGGTAATTTACTATGTAATCGACTGAAGATTTTATTTCATCGCTGATTTCATCGAAAAATGCAGGTGATTTTTGTCCTGAAATATTTGCTGATGTTGAAACTATGGGACGTTTAAAACGGCGAATGAGTTCGCATGTAAATTCATCACGCGAAACGCGTATTCCGATGCTTCCATCTTCGGCAATCAGGTTTTTTGCCAGATTTTTTGCAGCAGGGTAAATTATGGTTAATGGTTTTTCGCTCAATTCAATCAAGTCCCATGCTATTTCGGGCATTTCATCAATATAAGAAGGTATGCGTGTAGCATCATCTATTAATACAAGCATTGACTTGCTGTCCGCCCGTTTTTTTAGATTGTAAATTTTTTGGACTGCTTTTTCATTGCTTGCATCACAACCTATTCCCCAGATTGTATCCGTAGGATACAAAATTATTCCGCCGGAGTATAAAACATCAAGCATTTTTTTTATTTCTTCCTGCATTTTTTAATCTGTCTTTTATTCCAAATAATAAACCGTAGGTGCTTATACTCATGGCGCAGTCAAAATGTTTTTGCGGACATGAGCGTCTTCCGTGTAATCCGCAAGGGCGGCAAGTTAAATCTTTAGCCGTTTCCACAATATAGGAATCATCCGATAAAGGACCAAAACCAAATTCGGGAATTGTAGAACAATATACCGCCGTAACCGGTGCATTCATCGATGAAGCCAAGTGCATAGGTGCCGAATCGTTGGTATAATTCATTACTGCGTCTTGCATGAGTGCTGCCGATTCTAACAGGCTAAGTTTACCTGCTAAATTAAAGGTTTTCGGACTTTCGGCTTGCAAACGTATTTTTTCACATAATTCCTTATCACCGGGTCCTCCAAGTAAAAATATTTTGTAGTCCTTTTCTAATTCTTTAATTAATCCAATCCAAGTTTTTGCAGGTAGTTGTTTGGTAAACCATACAGATGCCGGCGAAATAGTTATGTAGTTTGTAGTTTTATATTTTTTTACTTTTTCAAATTGCTTTTTAGAAGGGTATAAACGCGGCATTGCCGGATTTTCATCGCTTATGGCTTTTATTAATTGATGGTTACGTTCAATTTCATGTATTCCGCTTTTCATATCATGTTTGAATTTCTTAGTAAAAAATCGTGAAAGCGGATTTTTATCGAAACCAATTTTTGCCGTTGCTTCTGAAAAAACAGTTAATATACCTGTCGATAAATATCGTTGTAAATTAATTACATACAGATATTCTTCTTTGCGTATTTGGCTTAATATTTTTAGCAGGCTTCTGTATTTATTCTCTTTTTTGTTCCAAACATACAGTTTATGAACAAAAGGATGTTCTGCAAACAATGGTTCATTTCCTTTTCGTACCAGAAAATCAATTTGTGCAAAGGGAAATTTCTTATGTAATTTTTCCAATACCGATGTTGCTAATATTGCATCACCTATAAAAGCAGTTTGAATAACTAATATTTTCTTTTTTAAAAATTCGGGCATTAAGGGTTTTGTGTAATTAAAATCAATATTGATTTAAAATTTGTTTCAACAAAATTAGGACAGATACTTTGATTAATCTGTCCTGAATTTTTGTTTGCAAATATAATACAAGTATTATACCTTTTGTAAAAAAACTTATACAGCTACATTATATTCGCGTAAAGCATCATTCAAAGAAGTCTTTAAATTGGTTGATGCTTTGCGTTTACCAATAATTAATGCAGCAGGCACTTGAAACTCTCCTGCAGGAAATTGTTTTTTAATACTTCCGGGAATAACTACCGAACGCGCAGGAACAATTCCTCTGTACTCTACCGGCTCATTACCGGTAACATCAATTATTTTGGTTGATTTGGTAAGTACCACATTGGCACCGAGAACCGCTTCTTTTTCTACCCGGACACCTTCAACAACAATACAGCGCGAACCGATAAAACAATTATCTTCGATAATTACCGGTGCTGCCTGTACAGGTTCTAAAACACCACCAATACCAACGCCGCCGCTTAAATGAACATTCTTTCCTATTTGTGCACATGAACCTACTGTTGCCCAAGTATCAACCATTGTCCCTTCATCAACATAAGCCCCGATATTTACATAGGAAGGCATCATGATTACTCCACTTGAAATATAGGCACCGTAACGAGCTACGGCGTGAGGAACTACACGGATACCCAGTTCTTTATAGCCGGTTTTTAATTTCATTTTATCGTGAAATTCTAAAATACCGGCATCCATAACTTCCATTTTTTGTATCGGGAAATATAAGATTGTTGCTTTTTTTACCCATTCATTAACTTGCCAACCGTTTTGAACAGGTTCATCTACACGTAATTTTCCTTTATCCATTAATTCAATTACTTCCCGTATAGCAGTTTGTATTTCTTGCTCTTCGAGTAGGGAATTATCTTCCCATGCTTTTTCTACAAGTTTTCTGTAATTTTCAATCATAGCACTAATTTTTATTGAAATGCAAAAATAGAAAATTCACCTGTAAAAATTACATTTTTTTATAAAGAAAAGTTTTAATTTGTTATTGATGCAAGGAAATAAGCGTTAATTTTACATTGTATTGAGAATTAAATAAGTTGAGTATCTTAAAATAGTGTTCAATTATTTTTAACAGGTAAAATAAGAATTGCATTTGCTACCGATCGCTCTCCTTTTTTATCGCTGGGCGAGTTTAATAATCCTTTTTCTTTTGTCCAAATTGTAGTAGAACCCCCACCATCCATATTTATCGCATCAGTACATTTAAAATTTTTAACAAAAGTTTGCAGTTCTTTAAGGGTCATTCCCGAACCGGTTTCAGATCTTCCGTCAACAGTAATAAAAAGAATTGAATCTTTTGTGATACCAATGCATGTACGTGGATGACGTTTAGTAGAAAACGCCATATTAGGTAAGCTTTGCAGTTTAGAGTTATGAATTAATAAGGGTCCTGCAACCATAACAAAATGTTCTTTTTTAGATTTTTTATAAAAAATCTCTTTTTTTACAGGCTCCATTATTAACTTATTGTTTTTGCTTATTATCAGTGCTGCATTGATAATTGAATCAGGAACTCCCCATTTTATTGAGTCGTTTCTGGTGTAGGAGATTATAGAATCATTTAGTTCAAAATAAGTAACACTTCCACCATGATCCATATCAAAAAAACTACCGTTGATTGCAGCCAATGCATTTTTACGGCTTGCCATTGTACTGGTTTTTATAAGGGCTGTGTCAGAATAAGCTATATCTATGATATATCTTTTGTTTAAATCTTTTTTGGAAAGTGATAATACTTTTATTCTTTGGCTACTGTTATATAGTGAGTCGTTTATATATCTGAGTTGATATATTTGATTTTGAGTTTTTTGATTTTGCTTGTTTGTTTTGCATGAAACCAATAAAAATAAAATCAAGAATGATATTATTCCAAAATTTTTTGTGTTCATATAGCTATTTAGTGTTTGTCTATAAAGTCAAGAGTTTGGACTATAAAGTTCGAGTTCAAGGCGTGCGATAAATACAAACCACAGAATACTAAAGTATTTGAGGATTTGTATTTTGAGCAACAACGCAGAAATCGGACTTTATAGACGAACTCTATTTAATGTTGAGTAGTTATAAAAAAAAACGGCTGCATAATGCAACCGTCTTTTTTTATTGTTACCAACCCGGGTTTTGTGTTAAGTTCGGGTTCAGCGTTAGCTGATCAGCCGGTAATGGGTACAGATATTTTCTATCGTTCCAAGGAGTTCTTCTATCTGAAGGAGCTTGGGCATATATATATCCGTCTGATGTCATAATTACATTTATCGAAGGTTCAAAAACAACCGATGAGGCTACCTTTACACCATAAAAACTATCTTCTTTATCGTAGTAAGGTCCTTTTGCCCATCTTAATAAATCAAACTTTCTGAAAGGCTCGAGCATTAGTTCTACTCTACGTTCTCTTCTTATTTCCCATAATAAAGGATCTACTGTTGGGTCACGATCATCAGCATTGAAACCAACCGCCATTGTCAAGTGGTCAACACCGGCTCTGTCTCTAAGCAGGTTAATTGTTTGGTCTAAATCACCTTGTGAAATGGTTCCCAGTTCAAAAGCTGCTTCTGCATAATTTAACAGCACTTCACCATATCTGAAAATGGGTGCATCAGTTGTTGCTTGTACTCCTTGAGTTGGTTGCGTTCTTATGAGTTCATAAGTAGCATATTTGACCGGTGAGTACATAGGCACTCCTTTGTTAAATGGGAAAACCAATCTTGTGGTATCAATAATATTAGCCATCCTTCCATCTCTACCGTCAGCAGCACCAACATAAACGGGATAAGATGTATATGCTGTTTTTATAGTATCCGTTGTTGAAAATTCCCATTCCGTATATCCTGGGTGTGTTGCTCCGTCATAGCGGATAGGTTTACCATCAGCCATTAAAAATGAAGATACTGCCGAGTATGAGAAGCCGAAAAATGGTTCGTGAAAAATAAAGCTGAGAATACTGTGCCGCATGTTTTCATTATATTTTTTAAACATAATGATTTCCGGATTTCCCGATAAATCTTCACTTGAAAATAAATCAACATAGCTGTCGCTTAGTTGAAACATTCCGGACTGCATAATGGTTTTTGATGCATTATAGGATTCTTGCAATAACTGGGTTGCCATTGTTGCATCAATATTATGATACTTAAATGTTGTTCCGGCAGCCAAACATACTCTTGATTTTAATGCCAATGCGGTCCATTTAGTAACATGCAACTTATCATCTACGTCATCTAAGTTTGCAATGGCATAATCTAAATCTTCCACAATTTTACCCACAACAAAAGTTTGAGGGTCTCTTGCTTTGAATAATGCTTCTTCATCATTGCTGTCCAAAGGCTTGTCATAATAAGGAACATCGCCAAATGTTCTTACTTTTTCCCAGTACAAATAAGCTCTGAAAAAACGCCCTATAGCAATGTATTTATTTTTTGTAGCTTCATCTACCGATGCTTTATTTGCACCTTCAATAAGAATATTTGCTTTACGGATTTGGTCCCATGTCCAGTCAGTTCCTGCTGATGTTGCCGGAACAGTAGTTGGGAAATCCAGTTCAATTCTATTGTCTAATGCAATAACATCATCGTTATTTACAGAAAAGAAATGATCGCCACCAAAAAAACCACCGTTTCCATACCCTTTAAAATTATTGTATAATCCGTAAGAAAATGACTCTAAGTTCGATTCGCTTGTCCAAAAATTATCATCCGTAAACTCTGTTTCGGGTTGAATATCTAAAAAGTCTTCTCCGCAAGCGGAAAAAACAATTACTGTCAGTATAAATAATATTTTTTTCATAATTCTAAAATGTTAATTGTAATCCTAATGAAAAACTTCTTGTTTGTGGCAGGTTTGTGCCATAAAACGAGTATGATGAATGACTGTTAATACTTGATTCAGGATCAACCGGAATAAATGAAGCTGTCCATTCCCAAACATTGTAAGCAGCAAAATAAATCCTTGCCTTTTCAATTTTATATCGTTCTAAAATTCGTGCAGGCACTGTATAGCCAAAAGTTAAGTCTTTAAGTCGGAAATAGGCTAAATCTTGAAGATATCTTGATTGAGGAACCAAGTTATTTATACCACTCATGTTCATATATCCTTCTGGTGTAAGTAGGCGCCCAACATTTCTTGTATTCGGAATATAATTAGCAAGGTTTGATGCAAAGGGTCTAGGGTAAAATGCATCAGTATTGTCTTCGCGCCAGTAATCTGTTTGGTAATCAAATAGATTATCGTAGTGGAAATTTGCTATAGCGACATTTCCAATTCCCCAATAATCTCTTTTTCCAATTCCTTGGAATAAAATACTTAAATCAAAGCCTTTATAATCAGCTCCCAGCCGGATACTGTATTCATATCTTGGTGTTGTATTTCCTATACGCACAAGGTCTCCGTGATCATCTTTTGTAAAAGCACCTTTATCCACCACACCATCTCCATTTTGATCTACATATTTTACATCTCCGGGTCCTAAATTAAAGCCAGATGAGTAGATGTTTGGATCTTGAACCGGAATACCGTCTCTTAAAGAACCATCAGTATTGAAATCATCAGCTTGGAATAATCTATCGGTTTCAAAACCCCAAATTTCACCTAATTCCATGCCCGGATAAAAGTCGGAAAGAATTCCCGTTTCGTTATTCCATTTGGTAATTTCTGCTGTTGCATCAGATAACACACCTGTTAAGTACACATTAAATTCATTTCCAAAACGATGTTTGGCATTTACGGTAAATTCCCAACCGCGTGTTCTTAATTCTCCTGAGTTAACTTGAGGTACTGAGGCACCAAAAACTACAGGTAGTTGTTCTCCGGGACCTAACATATCTTTGTTGGTTCTTTGATACCAATCAAAAATAAATTCAACTTGATTATTAAATAATCCGATATCAACTCCAAAGTCCAATGTTTCAATAGTTTCCCATGTTAATGAAGGAGAAACTGCTCTGGGATTATAAAATGTTTTTTCTAATTGACTGTTGGTAATCCAAGATGCATTTGTACTACTGATTGTAGGAACGAAAGCATACTGTCCGACATCTTGATAACCAATTTGTCCCCATGAAGCTCTTAATTTAAGGTTACTTACTTTTACTGCTTGCAGTATATTTTGGGCAAACTCTTCTTCGGAAATTCTGTAACCTGCCGACATCGATGGGAAAAAAGCAAAGCGATCTCCTGCCGGAAATCTTGAAGAACCATCCATTCTACCGTTTAATTCTAATAATAACTTATTTTTATAGTTATAATTAACACGAGTAAAAAATCCCAACACACTCCATGATTCTTTAGCATTGCTGGCACTTGGATCACCGGTAGCTAAAGCAAGTTCGGGTAAATTGGGGTCTAATAAAAATGGTCTTTTCGTATAAATATATAAATAGTTATTCTTTTCAGCATTTATCCCAGCTAATACAGAAAATGTATGATTTTCATTTTTTGTATTACTATAATTTGCAAATGAGTTTAATGAGTACAATTCATTATTAATAGTTCTGTAAGTAGTTTGATTTCGAGCTGTACTTGTAGAGTAATAAACCGGATCGAACTGTGGAGGATTTCCTTGACTCCACCAGTTAATCATAGGTACAGAACCACCTTTTTCATGATTTACATCTGCCGAATGCGAATAGGAAAAGTTGGTGGTGAAATTTATAGTTTGTTTATTTTTATCTAAAAGCTTAAGTACCAGTTCTAAAGTGTTTTTTGAAAAATCTCGCACAAACCTGTTTCTGTTAGCTTCTCTTAAAAAACCTATTGGTCCGATAAAGCTTGTTCCTTCAGGTGCTCCAAAATAAGAGCCGTCAGAAACTCCATAAGGGAAATTGCTGGGCCATCTTAAGGCATAAAAAAGATATCCTAAAGTACTTGAACGATAATTAAAAGGTTCTTCATAAATTCTTTTTGTATAAAGTGTTCTGAAATTTACCGTTGCCCAGTCGTTTAAATCAGCATTTATATTACCATTGAAAGTATGGCGTGTATAAGTTTCCGTGTTAACTTTATATAAGCCTTCTTTTCCATTATATCCGTATGACATGTTGTATCGTACTTTTTCAGAACCTCCGCTAATTGATACATTATGTGTTTGAGCAAAAGATTTATCGGTAAGTATTTGATCAAATACATCCCATGATCTGTACGAATAAAACTGACCGCCAATTACCTCAAAATCGCGACCTTCAACCATAACATCACTGGTCAGGCTACTTCCCAGATAACCATATTGTCTTTCCCAATCAATACTTTTTTGTTTCCAATCATCACCACCCATACCAAAGGCAAATGGAGCTGCGCCATTATTGCGTTCTTTGGCTGTGTGTATTGCATCCATTAAATAATTCATTGGTGCGGGCTTAATATCAAAAATAGGGATATTCATGGCAAAATTATTGGAGTAATTTACAGTAGTCTTGCCTTTTTTTCCTTTTTTGGTGGTTATTAATATCACACCAAATGCAGCTCTTGCCCCATATATTGAAGTTGAAGCCGCATCTTTTAGAACCGATATTTTTTCAATATCTTCAGGATTAATATCCGTAAGTTTTCCTTCAACACCATCAATTAGTACCAATGGGTCACTGTTTCCGTTAACAGAACCGTAACCCCTAAGTTTAATATTTGGTGATTCATTTAAATTACCACTACCGTAGGTAATCGTAACCCCTGAAACAGTTCCTTGCAGGCTCCTTCCTACATCGGCAACAGGTTTAGATTCAAGAGTTTTGGCTACATCAACAGTAGATACGGCACCGGTTAAATTTTCTTTTTTCATTTCACCGTATCCTACAACAACGACTTCTGCTAAACCTACATCTGTAGCAGATAAGGATACATTAATTACTTTTTGGTTACCCACTTTAACTGTCTGAGTAGTATAACCAATAAATGAAAAACTTAGTGAAACATCATTTCCGGGCACTTTAATTGAATAATTACCATCCATGTCGGTAATTGCTCCCTGAGATGTTCCCACAATTGCAACGTTTACTCCGGGTAGTCCGGATCCATTCGAGGCATCAGTTACTTTACCTGTAACTGTTCGTTCCTGAGCATTCAACCCTGTACCAAATACTAATAAAAGTATTAGGGTTGAAATCACGATTTTTCTCATAAAATAAAGTTTTGGTTAATAATAAATAGATTAATAAATACACATGTGATACTTTACCGTAAGACATAATACCGTAAGATGTCATACATATTTTTAGTATATGCTACCCCTACTTCTTATTATGACATAAAATAAAGAAACCGCATGCTGAAAATTTTCAGGTAAATATACGGAAAATTTTATAAATCGTATATATCATTGCTGAAAAACATATGTTTTTTTATCATTTTTTCAAAAAAAGTATTATTTGAATATTAATTACCAGATGTTTTTATTGAATAATAATTTGTATTATATATGTTAAATAATGTTATTTTTAGATACAGCATAAGCTATATATCGTAATTTTTATTTCTGATTTATGTGTAAAATAATATTTGAAATTACAGAATAAACCATAAATTTGTTTCAAAAACATGCAATCAAGACGAAAATTTATTTATTTAACCGCATTTTCTGCCTTTGGGTATAGTGCTTTGGTAGGATTTAAACCCTCATTATTTTTTATGAATGACAATAATTTGAAAAAGCGAGCAAGCAAAATACATTCGCAAATTTTAACTTTAGATTCACATTGTGATACCCCATTAAATATTTTGTATAAAAATATTGATTTATCACAAAAACACAACCCCTATTTAACGAATACAAAAGTTGATTATCCCAGAATGAAAGAAGGCGGCTTAGATGCATCATTTTTTGCTGTTTTTATTGGTCAAGGAAAACGCAATGCCGTAGCTAATCAAAAAGCTAAAAAGGAAGCTTTGAAGATTTTTAAGGCAATTCATGAATCCATAAATAATAATCCGGGGCAAGTTGAAGCCGCATTGAATTACAGTGATGCAAAGCGCATAGAGAAAAAGGGTAAAAGAGCCATTTATATAGGTATGGAAAACGGGTATCCAATAGGGCAGGATATGAAAAATATTGAAGCGTTTTATAATCTGGGAGCACGTTATATTACACTCTGTCATTCATCAAATAATGATATTTGTGACTCATCAACTGATGATTTGGGAGCAGAGCATAATGGGGTAAGTGCTTTTGGTGAAAAAGTTATTCATGAGATGAATCGCTTGGGAATTATGGTTGATGTTTCGCATGTTTCGGATAAATCATTTTATGATGCGATAGAATTGTCAAAAACTCCGGTTATTGCTTCGCACTCATCAGCAAGAGCTGTTTGTAATCATCCAAGAAATTTAGATGATGAAATGCTTAAAACGCTTGCTAAAAATGGAGGTGTTGTTCAATTGTGTATATATAACCGCTATATTAAGGAACAAAATGAAAGTCCTGAACGTGCGGCTGCAGTTAAAGCTTTGAAAGAGCGGTATAATGATTTTGTGGATTTAAGTACCGAAGAAAAGGAACATTTATCGAAAGAGTGGAGTAAATTACAAGAGGATTTTCCTGAAATTCAGGCAACTGTGAGCGATGCTGTTGATCATATTGATCATATTGTGAACTTAATAGGAATTGATCATATTGGTATTGGAACTGATTTCGACGGGGGAGGAGGGATAAAAGGCTTTTTTGATATTAGCGAAGCCGGAAATTTAACTTATGAATTGGTGAAACGCGGATATTCAAAAAATGATATAGAAAAAATATGGGGAGGAAACTTTTTAAGAGTATTTAAAGAAGTTCAAAAATATGCCGGTAGATAATACAGCATAAAAAAACAGCTTCTGTTTTGGACACTATCCACAGAAACTGTTTTTGTTTTTTATAAATTTATTGGGCAGGCAACCATGTTTGCGATCTTCCTATTAAAGACCAACCAATGTATCCGCGAACCTGTAAATTTTTACCTTCACGCCACATTTTACAATCATATACTTTTCCGTTTGCAGGATCTAAAATATCTCCTTCGTCCCATTCGTTATCTTCCACTTTTTCCATTTTTCGGATAATTACCATTCCAATAATCGGTTTATTGTAACGAGGGTCATCTTTGTCGCATTCATCGCAAACATCGTTTTGTTTCGTTTCATCAAAAAGTTTAATAATCTTTCCGTAGTACAAACCATCTTTTGCTTTCCAAATTTCTACAATTGACTTAGCCTCGCCGGTTTCGTCATCAATTGTCTTCCATTTTCCTTCAATTTGACTGAATGCAACTGTACTCATCATAAGGAATACAAACATCATTAAGCTACTAATAAATAAATTTTTCATTGTTTTTCGCATAATTAAAGCATTTTAGGTTGTTAATAATTGCGACAAATTAATTGATTTTCTGCATTATTCCAAATTTGAATTTAATTTTCCGTTTAATCTGTTGCTAGATAATCATCGAACTAATTGATTTCTAATCAATTTATGAGTTTGGTCTAAAAAGGTTCTTTATTGCCAAACTCTTCCTTGTTGTAAATTTTTGAATGCTCATTAACAATTAGCTAAGTACAATCCTAAAATTTAGTCTGCCCTGTTTTTGATAAAGATCTACCTTTTTAGTCTCGACTCTTTATTATCTGAATTAATCATTTGAATGCTTAATTAAATTTGATAGTTTTGTGCTGTCGGTATTTTGAAAATGATTAAACTATTTTGTTTATGTTCAGAGCTTTTACTCTGCTTGTATTATTTTCTTTTTTTATATCTTCCTGTAAAACGGATAGAAAAAAAACGCCTAATACCGTAACTGTTGCTGCTGCGGCTAACTTACGTTATGCTTTGGATAATATTAATAAAGCTTTTGAAAAGAAAACCGGTATAAAAATTGAAATGTCCACTGCCAGTTCCGGTAAACTAACAGCACAAATTCAAAATGGAGCACCTTATGAACTATTTCTTTCTGCTAATAAAAAATATCCTGATTATTTGTATGAAAATGGGTTTGCTTTAACAGAACCTAAAAGAATTTGCCGCGGTATTCTTGTGTTATGGACAACAAAGGATATTCCAATAGAGCAAAGTTTAAATAATTTATGTTCTTTAAAAATAAAATCGCTTGCTATAGCAAATCCTCAAAATGCGCCCTTTGGTATGGCTGCATTAGAGACATTAAAATCTTTAAATGTTTATAAATGCTTTAAATCAAAAATTATTTATACTGAAAATGTTTCTCAAATTAGTCAATATGTTGTTAATCAAAATGCAGATATTGGTTTTACGAGTAAATCAATAGTACTAAGCACACAGTTGAAAGCTAAGGGAAAGTGGATACGCTTAGCTGACACACTTTATAAGCCTATAAACGAATATGTTATCTTAACTAAAAATGCTGCAAATAAAAAAAATGCAAAAAGCTATTATCAGTTTTTGTTTAGTGAAGAGGCACAAAAAATTTTTAAAGAAAACGGGTATGAAACATTGAAAGATTAATAATATGCACGATTTTACAGTAAGTAATTGAATCAGCTACCATGAACAAACTGCAAGGCATCATCAAAAATATTCAAACACACGAAGGAATATCCTTAATAGATATAGCTATTGGAGAGGATGAGTTTAGCTCTCTAATTATTAATTCCAATACTACCGATGAATACATAAAATTGGGAAATTCAGTATATTTGTTGTTTAAAGAAACGGAAGTTTCGGTTAAAAATTATCATCCTGAATTTCATAAAAAGAGAAAAAATAAAATTGTTACTGTGGTAAAAAATATTAGAAAAGGCACCATTTTAAGCGAAATACAGTTTAATTATAAAAATAAAATCATTACAGCAATTATATTAACTCGCCTTTTAAACGAACTGGATTTACAAATAAATAATAAGGCAATTGTTATATTACGTACACAGGAAATTCTTTTAAGTAAAACTGATTAAAAAAACTTTTTTTACAATAAAATTATATACTTTAGCCCCCGAAACAAACACACATCCAAATTTAACCTTCCAAAAAAGCAAATACGGAACCTAATTTGTAATATAGAGTTTCTTAAATAATTGATTCTAAATTTTAAGAAATTATATATATAATTTAATTTTTGGTGCATTTTTTTAAATTTGCACAAGCAGAATGAATACAAAAGAGGAGATGCAAAAAGATTTACCAAAGGCTGATGCTGAAATATGCAAAGATGCGGAGCTTAATCAAAAAAAGTATTTAAAAAATCAAAAGCGATTGCGTAAGATACTGGATTTGGTTCCTCACATGATATTTTTAAAAGATAAAACCGGTAAAATACTGATGGCAAATCAGGCTTGCGCTGATTTTTATAATACCACAGCAAAAAAATTGGTTTATTCAAATATTAAAGATTATCATCCCGATGAAACGGAGCTTACTGCTATTTTGAAAGCAGATAAAGAAGTTATTGAAAAAAAGCAAAGTATTGAAATTGATGAGCTTATTCTTACTGATTATTTAGGTCAAAAAAGAATCTTTAAAAGCACAAAAATACCTTTTACCGACCCTTTGAATCACGAAACCGGTGCGCTTGGTATATCTATTGATATTACCGAACAAAAGCAAATTGAAGCGCAAAGACGTGAAATGCAAGAAAAATATCGATTAATTGTTGAACGGGGAAACGATGGTATTATCATCTTACAAAACGATATAATTGTTTATTCAAACAAACAAGCTGCAAAAATTTTCGGACAAAAAATGCAAGATTTTATTCATAAAAATATTGCTGATTTTATTGGTCAATCCGAATTGAACAGACTTACGCAAACTTATTTTAAGAGCCGCACTAATAAAGAAGATGATTTACCTTTAGAAACCGGTTTTGTAAAGCCCGATGGAAATATTTGCTATATTGAACTCAAAATAAGCACTTTTTCACTAAAATCCGAAAAATCTCGATTTATTTTTATTCGGGATATAACCCGAAGAAAATTAATTGAGCAGCTTCATCAACGCGACAGACATATTTTAGAACAGGCACAAAAAATTGCTAAATTGGGTAGTTGGGAATTAAATCTGAAAAATAAAGAGTTTTATTGTTCAGATGAAGTATATCGTATTTTAGAAGTTCAAAATCATACAAAAAGTGTTAAAGTAAATTGGCTGATTAATTTTGTTCCAAAAGAGGAACGTAAGGCGCTTTTCAAGGCTTTTTTACATGCATACAGAAATAATGTACAATGCGAACATCAATTTCCAATTGTTACGGCAAAAGGTAAAGAAAAAATAATTCAGGCACATAGTCAGGTATATTCAACAGATAAAGGAGGCAAATATTTTATAGGCACATGGCTTGATATTACCGAAAGAATTCGAGCAGAAAGACAATTAAAAGAGGCAAAAAAAAGAGCAGAAGAGTCCGATCGTCTAAAATCAGCTTTTTTGGCAAATATGAGCCATGAAATTCGCACGCCGATGAATGCCATTATTGGTTTTGCCAATTTATTAAAAATTCCTGACTTAGATGAACAAAACAAATTTGAATATTTGAATCATATTATACAATCGGGAGATAATTTACTAAACTTAATTAATGATATTATTGATGTTTCAAAAATTGAAGCAGAGCAATTAAAAATTGAAAAATCTCCGGTTAATATCAATGAACTGCTTAATCAATTGCATAGCAGGTACGAAGAATTGCTTACCTTAAAACAACCCGGAGAAATTAAATTATATCTGGAAAAAGCTTTGCCCGGTGAAGGAATAAGTATTGAAAGCGACCCTTATCGTTTACAGCAAGTTATTTCTAACTTATTGAATAATGCCATTAAATTTACAAAAAGCGGCAGAATTGATTTCGGATATACGCTTGAGAACAGTCATGTAAAGTTTTTTGTTCGCGATACAGGCTTAGGTGTTCCAAAGGACAAAGAACAATTTATTTTTACACGTTTTGGAAAACTAGAGGATCCCGAAAAATTTAATCAGAGTGGAACCGGCTTGGGTTTGAGCATTTCTAAAAGCTTGATTCAACTTTTAGGGGGCAATATGTGGTTAAATACAGATTATAAAAACGGTGCCGAATTCTTTTTTACAATTCCATTAAGAGAAATTAAGCAAAATAAAACTTCGGATAAAAACAGCAACAGTCCTAAACCTGATGAAAATCTTAAAATAAACGGTAAAACCATTTTAATTGCCGAAGATGAAGTGTTGAATTACAAACTGTTGGAAACGCTGGTAAAGCGAACAGGCGCTGAGGTAGTTTGGGCAAAAGACGGTTTACAAGCACTGGATATTGTTAAAGACAGAAACGATATTGATTTGGTTTTTATGGATATAAAAATGCCGAAGATGAATGGTTATGAAGCAACAAAAAAAATTAAACAAATAAAACCCAACTTACCGGTAATTGCCCAAACAGCTTTTGCTTTTGCCGATGAAAAAAAGCGAATTATTCAATCCGGCTGTGATCGATTCTTAAAAAAGCCTTTAAAAAAGCAAGAAATTTATAAAGCTTTGAGTGATTTTTTAAAATAAAAAGTATGTTTTTGACGGTAATTTGATTCTTTTTTAAATCGAAAGGCTGTTATAGTGTTGTTGGTTGATGTAATCTCTTGTTTTTAATACGTTCGCCTTCCTGTTTACTGTTTTAAGATATTAAGAAACGCCCGCATCAAAATAAGCTACAAAGCATAAAAATAAAATTATTAATTTTCAAATTTTTAAGTTAAATTTGCGTGCCGAAATATGGCAAAATTTTTACGTAACAACTAATAATTTAGAACCTGTGTTCTAATAAATTAACAGTTTTTTAAATTTTATAATTATGGATAAAAAACGCGTTTACACATTTGGAAACGGAAAAGCAGAAGGTAAAGCCGATATGAAAAACCTTCTCGGAGGAAAAGGCGCTAATCTTGCCGAAATGAACTTAATTGGGGTTCCCGTACCTCCGGGATTTACCATCACCACCGAAGTATGTACCGAATACAACAAATTGGGCAGAGACAAAGTGGTTGAATTATTAAAGGCAGAAGTTGAAGCCGGAGTTAAGAACATTGAAAGCATAATGGGCACTGAATTTGGTTCAAAAGAAAACCCATGTTTGGTTTCTGTTCGTTCAGGTGCAAGAGTTTCAATGCCCGGAATGATGGACACGGTTCTAAACCTTGGTTTAAATGATGATGCAGTGGAAGGTTTGGCTAAAAAAACCGGAAACGAACGTTTTGCTTGGGACTCATATCGCCGCTTTGTACAAATGTACGGTGATGTAGTTTTGGGTATGAAACCTGCATCAAAAGAAGATATTGACCCGTTTGAAGAAATACTTGACCATTATAAAGAAGCAAAAGGTGTTGATAACGATAATCTACTTTCGGTAGAAGATTTAAAAGAAATTGTTACCAAATTTAAAGAAGCCGTAAAAAAAGATAAAAGTAGAAATAATATTCTTAAACTTTCTGAATTTGGCCTCGTTCAAATGACGAGGAAAAGAAACAGTGAAAATTTATACCAGTTAATGTGCGAGCCCTGTCACTATTGTTCAGGTGAGGGTATGATTAAATCTCGACGTACTATCTGCTACGATATTTTCAGGAAAATCAGTAGAAATATAGGCAAATCTCGCAGCAATTCAATTACATTGAGAGTTCATCAAAAGATAGCTGATATGTTACTCAATGAAGAAGAAACCACTCGTTTAAGGGTAGAAAATGATCTCGGCAAAAAAATCGTTGTTGTTCCATCGAAAGATTTACATATTGAAAAGTATGAAATAATTTGGCAGAGGCAATTATAATCCTGTCTCTTTTGTCTCTTTTGTCTTTAATGGTAATAAGCATATGGCATTTAAAAATAGAAATAGATTTTCAAAACCACGTCTTTTCTTCTCAACTTTTCTTCTTATTCTACTCACAGCTGCCGGAATAGGAGTCTATCTGCTTTTTTTTGAAGGTAATACGCCACAAATACATTTAAATCAAACTAAAAATTTTATAGGCAAGAACGGAGAAATTTCCTATATCGTTTCCGACATAGGAAATGGTATTCGTTCGATAAATGTCTGGGGCATACAGGGGACACATAAAAAATTGCTCCATACTGTATCCTTTCCCCGCACTTCTTATATCGGTGCGATAGGGCCCTTATCTGATTCCCAGATAATTAAA
>JAKIUH010000441.1 GCA_021647685.1 Bacteroidales bacterium | reverse complement strand
AAACTGATGAAACTTTAATGAAAAAAGTTAATTTGGTAATTGAAAATAATATGCGTCCTATATTTTGTTGTGGTGAAAAGTTGGATGAGCGCGAAAGCAATAATCATTTTGAAGTAGTTAAAAGCCAGATTGAAAGTGTAATTTTTAAACTGTCAAAAGAAGAATTTGAAAAAGTAATTATCGCCTATGAACCGGTGTGGGCAATTGGTACCGGTAAGACAGCATCTGCTGAGCAAGCTCAAGAAATGCATCAATATATCCGTAATCTGATTAAAGAAAAATACGGAAGTGAACTTGCTGATAATACTACCATTCTTTATGGAGGTAGTTGTAAACCCTCTAATGCAAAAGAATTATTTTCAAAGCCCGATGTAGATGGAGGTTTAATTGGTGGTGCATCGCTTAATGCCGATGATTTTACAGCAATTATTAATGCATTTTAATTTTTAAAATTGTCCGGTAGGGTTGGTTAATTGGGAATTGGTTAATTGGTTAATTGGTTTATTGGTAATTGGTTTATTGGTAATTGGTTTATTGGTAATTGGTTTATTGGTAATTGGGCATAACTAATTAACCAATATACTAATATACTAATATACTAATTAACCAATATACTAATTTATACCAATTTAGTTAATACGAACTTTCATCGATATCTTTCATTGTTACATAATTTTCTGCAATAACAGTTGTTTCAATATTGCTTTTGTCAACAATCTGTGGTTCTAAAACAATAGTGGGTACTTTAACTCTACCATTATCCGTAAACTTAAAATCCATCTTAATTTTTTGATTTTTTGCAATTTTAACAGCTAATTCAGCATTGGCATAAGCTAATTTTTTTATTGACATATATACTGTCATTGTTTGGTCGCCGTTTAAAATTCTTTTTAAAGCAATGGGTTCTGCATCCAATCCGGTAAGGAGCACTTCGCCACTTAAACCGTATTCCGAAAGTGCTTCATAAACACCTGTTGCCATACCGTCATTACCCACAATAATCGCATCAATGGGTTCGTTTCCAAATTCAATAATTTTTTTCATCAAATGCTCTGCATTATCAGGTGCCCAGCCTTCTATAAAAGCATCATACAAAAGTTTGATATCTCCCGATTTAATTTGAGTTTGAAGTGATTTTATTACTCCTGAATGTTCAATTTGTGCGTTAATATCTGCTTTGTCTCCATTTATTAAAACATAAGTTCCTCGCGGCTTTAAACTTTTGACATAGTCAGCTTGTAAAGTCCCGATTTTTTCAACATTAAAAGTAATGAAATAATCTAAATCACAATTTTTTATTAGTCGTGCATAAGCGATAACTTTCACATTATTTTTATGAGCTAAACGTACAATTGCAGCTGCACTGTTTGCATTTGTAGCTACAACTACCAATACTTTAACTCCTTGATCAATCAGTTCTTGTGCAAGCTTAAGTTGTTGGGCATCGTCCCCATTGGCAGATTTAACAATTACACTGCCCCCAAGTTCTTCTACTTTTTCTTCAAAGTATTGCCGGTCCTTTTGCCAACGAGCAATTTCAAAAGTATCTGCCAAAAAACCAATTTTAACATTTGAGTTATGAGTACTGCAAGCGCTTAATGTAATTAAAATACTTAATACTAATATTTTAGTTGTGTTCATAGTGTTATTAAAGTTTGGTTCTAAAAATACTAAAAAATAAAAGTTTATCCAAACGATTATTAAGAACAAACTGTTTAGCGCATAAAAAAATTTCTTCTTTAAAATAAAATATCGTATATTTCGGTGATAATTTCAATTTAAAGATATGGGCTGGAAAGATATTAATATTCTTACAAAACTTCTTATAGCTTTTGGTATTACACTGGTATTTACTATTATAATTGGTGCTATAGGGATTTATAATTTAAACCGTATTAACGATAATACAAAGCAAACAGCAGTTGATTATTTACCGGTAGTGAATAATTCGTATAAGGTGGATAAATACTGGCATGAAGTAATGAATTATTTTTCAGAATTTAATTATTCAGGTGATGAATATTTTAGTAATAAGGTTAAACAAAGAATTCAGCGTACAGTATCGGCAATAAATGAAATTATGCTCAAAGCAAAAGCTGCAAAACTATCTGAAGAGAGCACGCAAAAAGTTACTGTCATTAAATCACAAATAGATAAATTTACAAGTGTTTTTAATAACTATGAAGAAAAGTTTGCATTAAATAATATACAAGCCCAAGATATTGGAAACTTAAAAACTTCTTTGCTTTCGAGCAATTTAGACTCTGATACAAAGTTAATTGTCGCCGAAATTAGTGATTATTTGTATTACATACGTGCACAGCGCTTGCCACGCAAAATACCACAACTATATAAGCTTACAAACAAGCTTGCCCAAAAATCCAATTCATCTTTGAGCAATGAGTATATTAATAAAATTCATCAATTCGGTCAAACATATATCGAAGCACGAAGATTAGAACTCAAGGCGACAGAAATTGGAAGTAGTATTTTAGGAGATGCAAAAGCAGTTACCGATGTTATTTTAGATATGTTTACTGAAAATGCCGAATTAGCAAACCAAATTACCAATAATGCACAGGGTATAATGATTTTTTCTATAATTATTATATTAATTATTGGTTTTGCCTTTTCGCTCCTTATAAGCCGTTCCATTACCAAACCCATTGGTATAACCGTGGACTTTGCAAAGCATATAGCATCTGGAGATTTAACCGAAAAAATACGTATTGAAAGAAAAGATGAAATTGGCGATTTAATTAGGGCAATGAATCTAATTTCAGAAAAGACCAATGAAATAATTAATAGCATTAAAGAAAGTGCTGAGCAAATTAAGGATGCCAGTGTACGTTTGAGTTCTAACTCGCAAGAGTTATCAAGTGGAGCCAGTGAGCAAGCATCTGCTGCAGAAGAAGTTGCAGCTTCAATGGAGGAAATGTCTGCTAATATTCAGCAAATTGCAGACAATGCAAAAGAAACCGGAAAAATTGCCCGAAACTCAGTTACCGGAATTGTAAATGGAAATAATGCTGCCCGAAAAGCTATTGATTCAATGAAAAACATAGCTGATAAAATTAATATTATTAGTGAAATTGCTTTTCAAACAAATTTATTGGCTTTAAATGCAGCGGTCGAAGCTGCTCGTGCCGGTGCATCGGGTAAGGGCTTTTCCGTTGTAGCCGCTGAGGTTAGAAAACTTGCTGAAAGAAGTAAAAATGCGGCTATTGAAATTGAAAAATTAT
>JAKIUH010000029.1 GCA_021647685.1 Bacteroidales bacterium | reverse complement strand
TTTGAAAATGACTAATCATTTAGCGCTCAAAGAATTTCTAAAATTTCTCAGATACCAACAAGGTGTCTTCCAAATTTATAGAAATCTTTTAGCACCAAAGCATTAGCCATTTTCTTTGTTCCCAACCACTCAATTTAGATTAAACTTTTATACAATGAAACATCCATGATTAATAATAAACACACAGGGGCATGATTATTTAGGTACAAAAATAAGCGAAACCCTTAATATTAGTGGATGTTCCATGAGACCATTAAAAATAATTAAAAAATAAACTCATGAAAAATTTAACCGGATTAATAATTGTGCAAATATTTCTATTTTCTCAATTTGTAACAGCTCAAAAATTTGATAAACCCGAAAGCATAACTTTCGATAAAAAAACAGAGCGTTATTTTGTCAGCAATGTCGGTTCAGGTAAGATTTTAAAAATAGATAAAGAAGGGAATACAGAAACTTTTGTATCGGGTTATGTTTCTTTTTTAGGTATAAAACTACACAAAGGCATACTTTACAGTGCCGAAAACAAAAAATCGGGTGATGATTTTATTCGAGCTTTTGATAAAGAAACCGGAAAACTCATGTTTTCATTAAGTATTCCTAACTCCAAGCAACTTAACGATATTGAATTTGACAACAAAGGAAATTTATATGTTACCGATAGAGTTGGAAATAAGATTTATAAGGTTTCGATAAAAAATAAAAATTTTGAAATAATTGATACTACAATCAATACGCCCAACGGACTTTATTTTGACAAAAAAAATATGCGCATGTTGATTTGTAATACCATTGACTCTTGCAGTATATACAGCTTTGATTTAAAAACAAATAAAATCTCAACAATAGTAAATACAAGTTTTCCGCATTTCGATGGAATTACTATGGATAATAAAGGTAATATTTACTTGACAAGCTGGTCGATTGATTGGAAAAGTAGTGTTTTATACAAATATACCGGTAAAAACTTTGCCGAACTACTTAAAAACAAAAACGGCATGGCAGATATTGAATTTAATAAAAAAACATACTGTATTGATATTGCTAATTACTTTGCTAACTCCGTAACACATTTTAAATTAGCTGATGAATAAGATTAAAACATATTTTAATCCTCCGTTTCCGTTTAAAAATAAGCATTTTAGCACTATTGTACCCGCTTTATTCCGTAAGGTAAAATCAGTTGATTATCAAAGAGAAAGAATAAATACGCCGGACAGTGATTTTTTAGACTTGGATTTTTCAAAAACAGGTAGTAAAGAAATAATAATTATACTTCACGGATTGGAAGGCAATTCAAAGAAAGCTTATGTAAAAGGACTGGTACGAATAATGAACCGTTCGGGAATTGATTCGCTTTCCTTAAATCTTAGAGGATGCAGCGAAGAAGACAACAATAATTTTTACTCTTATCATAGCGGAAAAACCGAAGACTTGGATTTAGTAATTAATTATCTTTCAGATAATTACAATTATGAAAAAATATATCTTGCCGGCTTTAGCCTTGGAGGAAATATCGTACTTAAATATGCAGGTGAGCAAGCCGAAAATATGAATCCGAAAATAAAAGCCATAATTGCTATTTCCGTACCTTGCGATTTACGAGCTACTTCTTATAATTTTTTGAAAAAAAGTAATTTTCTGTATCAATACCGTTTTATCCGTTCATTAAGAAAAAAAGCCTTAAACAAAATCAAACGCTTTCCCGAATATCAACATCTTGAAAAGGAAATAAAAGCCTGTCGCACTTTTTTTGACTTCGATAATTTGATAACAGCACCCTATAACGGTTTTCGTGATGCAGAAGATTATTGGAAAAAATGCAGCAGTAAACAATTTATTTCTTCAATAAAAATTCCTACTTTATTGATTAATGCTTTGGACGACCCTTTCTTGACACAAGAAAGCTATCCTTATAAGGAAGTTAAAAAAAATCCCTTTTTTATTCTGGAAACGCCTAAATATGGCGGACATGTAGGTTTTATTAATCGTTGGTTGTTAAATAAGGTGCTATGGCATGAAGAGCAAGCTCTAAAATTTATAAAAAAAACCGGATAAACAACTGCTTATCCGGTTAATATAAGCTTTTCATTTAAGTTAATGCTTATTTATCTTTTACACATCGAACCGACATACCCCAAGATTTGGCTCGTATATTTCTGAAAACTTGTTTACTATCTTTGTAAAGTTGTCTGTACCAAGCCAAACCACCCTTTTCAGTGGCTGTCCAATAAAATGCTTGCATGCCCCCCAAGAAATAGTTTGATGGCGGATTAAAATAACCCCCTAATACAGCATTAAAGCCTATGCTTGTATCTTTCATCAATTGTACTCCCTGATTTGTTCCCCTCCATGTATTGGATTTACTTACATCAGCTTCGGGCATTCCTAAGGCTTTTTCTAAAGCAATCCATTCTTCGTCTGTGGGCAAATGCCAGCCTTCAGGACAAGCGTTTTTAGCAGCTTCCCAACGATATAATCGACCATACTTATCACAATTTGTGCTTTTTCGTCCGTAACAATATGAATACTTGTCTGTTTTATAATCTAAATTTTCAGCCATCCAAATTTGCTCACCGATTTTAACAATTTGGTAAGTACGGTTATCACGCATATCAACAAAACTATTTGTTGTTTCAACGGTAGTATCCGGAACATTAGGTGTGGTATAATTTTGCGCATTTAACCAATTAAATGATATTAAAAATGCTGCTGTTATAATTACTGTTCTCATATTGTAATGTTTTTTTGAAAATAACGAGCAAAAGTATATTTTTTATTACAAACAGATAAATTTTTTGTGTTAAAAATATTTAATTGTCCGGCGCAAGTAAATTTGTAAATTTGTGTCAAAATAAAAGTTGTGATAAAAAATTAAGCACTTATATGGATGATAAGGAGCTGATAAATTTAATAGAGAAAGATAAATCATCAGGATTTAAATTCCTTGTGAATAAATATCAGCGCCTTGTTGTGAATACATGCTATGGTTTTGTTCATAACCAAGCCGATGCAGAAGATATTGCACAAGATGTGTTTATTGAAGTATATCGCTCTATTAAACGTTTTCGCAAACAATCAAAACTTTCTACATGGCTTTACCGTATTGCAGTAAATAAATCCTTAAATCATCTGCGTGATAACAAAAAAAATACCTGGCTAAAAAGTTTAGATATTTTGTTTGATGATGATTCAAACACAAAAACATTAGAACCCGAAGACTCAAAAAACAACATGCCCGATAAAATTACAGAGAATAAAGAAACCGGAAATTATATTTACAAAGCAATAAACACTTTACCCGATAATCAGAAAATAGCATTTACTTTAAATAAATATGAAGATTTAAGTTACAAAGAAATCGCAGATGTTATGGAACTGTCTCTATCATCTATTGAGTCTTTAATATTCAGAGCAAAAAAAAATCTGCAAAAAAAACTGATTGAGCATTACAAAAATTTATAATTACAAAACAAACGCAAGTTTTGATAAGAAATAGTGTCATAATATTAAAAGCTAAAAAAAAATGAATTGCAAAGAAGTAGAAAATAATTTAATATTTTATATTGAAGGTGAGCTAGATACAAATTTTAGCAAAAAACTTAACGCACACCTGAAAACTTGCTCATCATGCAATGCTTTATATAAAAATATGAAGGCTGATATGGATTTTTTATCTAAAGATAAAGCCTTACAAACAAATCCTTTCTTTTATCAAAGATTAGAACAAAAAATAAAAAATAATAATAAAGAAAATTCAAAAAATAATATAAAACAACTTTATATTCAGGCATTAACTTATGCTGCTGCAATAATTATTGCCGTTTTTATTGGTGTTGCCTTAGGCAAAGATTACCAAATTACAGATGAATTCGCTATGGAAGAAGATGCCCAAATATCAGAATTTCAACTTTTTGCTGAATCTTATTCAGTAGATATGAGCTCGGAAGACAGCTATGAAATCATAATTTCGGACAATGAATAATTAAAAAAATGGAAATTATAACGAAAAAGAGGCTTTTAATCGGAACAATTGTCATTTTATTGATAATGAATATTTCAGCTTTAAGCACTATTGCCTATTATAAATATAGTGCAAAAAAGCATATTGAACAAATCAGAGAAAAGAAAAAAAGAGGAATTAACTCTTATCGAGGAAAAAATTATGGACAACGCGTAAAAAAATATGTTCGAAAAGAGCTTAATTTAAGCGATGAACAATTTAAAAAATATTCGCATTTGAAAGACATCAATATGCAAAAATCACGAGATTTATGGAAACAGATTAATGAAAAGCGCAGTTTAACATTTAAAGAGTACTGCAAAGAGCATCCTGACACTTTATTGCTTATGCAATTATCGGAAGATATCGGGAATTTACATAAGCAAGTACATAGAGAAATGATTCGACATTTTAATGAAGTGGAAAAAATTCTTGATCCCGAACAAAAAAAACAGTTTAGAGAAATGCTTTGCAAAATGGCAGAACACAAAAAAGGGAGAAAATATAAGAACTAGTAAAAAATAATGTATCACAAAAATTCAAAACGATGAAAACAATTAAATTCAAATTATTAACAGTAATCTTAGCTGTTTTTATGCTAAGTCCGGCTTATTCAAATGCCCAAAACAATAATCAAAGAGCAAATAACGGAAAAATGAAAGCATGTAAAGAATTTGCCATACCCGATTTAACTCCTGAGCAGCAAACAAAGCTTAAAGAATTGCACACCGCTCATATGAAAGAAATGACAAGCATAAAGAATCAGTTGCAAGAAAAGAAAGCTCATCTGAAAACTTTACGAACATCGGATAATCCGAATATGAATGAAATTGACAAAACCATTGATGAAATTACAGCCTTGACAGGAAAGATGATGAAACAGCGTGAACGGATGATTCAGGACATACGTAAAGAATTAACCGAAGAACAGAAAGTTTATTTTGATGCGCATGGCTCAAAATTGTATGCAAGAGGCAAAAAATCGCAAGGGAAGATGAATAATAATAAGCCTCCAATGAGGTAAATTATTTCCTTAAATCTGCAAGCTATTTTTTATAATAAACATAGTCTGCGGATTTAAGGGAAATAAGTAAAAAGCTTCACAGATTATTTGTGGAGCTTTCTTAAAATGCAGCCATCAGTAAGTCAATATCTTTATAATTTATATCAAAACGATGTCCCGTTTTCGGGTCGGTAAGTATTCCGTTAAAAACATATACCCCATTGCGAATACCATGATTGGTTTTCAGTAAATTAATAATACCGCCTTCGTTACCAATTTTAATGATAATGGGTGCCAAAATATTGCTTAAAGCAATACTGGCAGTTCGTGCAGCCCGTGATGCAATATTGGGCACACAATAATGAATAATTCCGTATTTTTCAAATACCGGATTACTATGTGTTGTAGGTTTCGAAGTTTCAAAACAAGTTCCGTTATCCACATTCAAATCAATAATAACAGTCCCTTTTTTCATATTCCTAACCATTTCTTCTGTAATAATAATTTGTTCTTTTTTTTCATCAACTGCTAAGGCTCCAATTACCACATCGGCAGATTGCAATGCTTTTTTTATAGCATAGGGCTGAATTATGGAAGTGAAAATTTGTTTCCCGATATTGTGCTGAAATTCACGTAATTTATAAATTGAAAAATCAAAAACTTTAATCAGTGCTCCCAGTCCAAGAGCAGCATGAGCAGCATGTTCGGCAGCTGCTCCTGCACCAATAATAAGCACCTCGGCAGGTGAAATACCGGTAATACCACCCAACAACACTCCTTTTCCGTTATGTTGCTTACTTAAATACTCAGCGGCAATATTAATGGATAATTTTCCGCCTATCTCACTCATTGAGCGCACAATAGGGTAATAATGAGGCTCTTCTTTTATCATTTCAAAAGCAATGGCATTTACTTTTTTTTGCATCAAAGCATAAATTTGCTCTTTGGTTTGAGTAGAAAAATGCAATGCCGATAAAAGTGTCTGATTATTATTGAGTAAATCAATATCTTTTTTTAAAAAAGGCGATATTTTAAGAATTAGCTCCGATTGAAAAATCTTTTTCCGGTCGTCAATAATTTGTGCACCGGCTTCACTGTATTCTAAATCGGTATAGTTAGCTCCTTTTCCGGCACCCTCTTGAATGAGTATTTTATGCCCTAATTTGCACAATAATTGAACAGCCTGAGGTGTAAGTGCAATTCGTTTTTCATTTTCAGTTTCTTCTTTTGGAATACCTATAAGCAATTGCTTACTTTTTTTTCTTATTTCCAGCATTTCTTCTTGCGGAAACAGTTGTTTCTGCCTAAATGAAAAACCTGAAGAATCATGAACTTGAGCCATTTTAAATAGATTTGCAGTCAAAATTACCCAAAGTTAAACTTTCCCAAGATAATTTCAAACAAAATTTAAGCTAAATTACTTTATTCGGAAATATAGCTTATTTGAACAAGCCTTTTATTTGTTTCATCAACATCAATTTTTATTTCAATGTATTTTTCAGGCAGTAAACTTTCTATTTTTTCAGGCCATTCAATCATACATAAATTATTACTGTAAAAATAATCTTCATAGCCTAAATCATAAGCCTCTTCAAGATTATTTATCCGATAAAAATCAAAATGAAAGATTCGTTCATCTGTTTGTGTTAAATATTCATTGATTAATGCAAATGTTGGGCTGCTTGTAATATCTTTCACACCCAAAACTTTACAAATTTCTTTTATTAGTGTTGTTTTTCCGGCACCCATTTCGCCATAAAAGGCAATACAATTATATTCTTTCATTTGTGCCTGAATATTAAATAAGCGAACAATATTTTCAGCTGTTTTAGGCAAATCATCCAATGATTTTATAACAAATTTTTGTGTGTCCATTTTTTAAAAAGATTAAATGCATTTTTACTTTGGCTGCAATACAATCAAAGGAATTAACATCTCCTCAAGTGAAACTCCTCCGTGTTGAAAAGTATCTTTATAATATTTTACGTAATAATTAAAATTATTGCGGTATGCAAAAAAATCTTTATTCATTGCAAAAATATACTTGGAACTTAAAAAAGATTTGGGCAGTTTTAACTCATCAGGACTGCCTAATTCCAAAACTTCTTTTGGATTGTAGTTCAAGTTTTTGCCTTGTTTATAACGCAAATTTGTGGTTACTTTTCTGTCACCAATAATTTTCACGGCATTATTTACTCTAATTGTTCCGTGATCGGTAGTAATTACAACTTTTACGTCCTTGTTGCTCAATGCTTTTAGTAAATCAAAGAAAGAAGAGTGTTCAAACCATGTTTGTGTTAATGAACGATATGCTGCTTCGTCATTTGCCAATTCTCGAATCATTCGGGATTCGGTGCGTGCATGCGAAAGCATATCCACAAAATTATAAACAATTACTGCAAGTTGATTTTCCAATATCGCATTTATATTTTCAACCAATTTTTCGCCGGCTTTGTTATTCATCACTTTATCATAAAAGAATTTTTGCTCTATCCGTTTTCTTTTCATCTGGAATTCAAGCAAAATTTTTTCATGCAAATTTTTTCCTCCTTCTTCCTCGTCAAAAACCCATAAATCAGGATGTTGTTTTGCAATTTCTGCCGGCATTAATCCTGCAAACATAGCATTACGAGCATATTGTGTTGCCGTAGGCAAAATTCCGGAATAAACGGTTTCTTCTTCTAAACGATAAAATTCGCGTATCAAGGGTTGTAGCACTTTCCATTGATCATAACGCAAATTGTCAATAATGATCATCACCGTCTTTTTTTCTTTCAATTCAGGAAATATTTTTTTTTGAAATATATCCACCGATAATAATGGGCGTTCCTCGGGGCTTTGTTTCAGCCAGGATGAATAATTTTTTTTGATAAACTTCACAAATGCATTTCCGGCTTCTTCTTTTTGCAGTTTCAGTATTTCATCCATCGTATCATCTTCCGACTCCTCTAACTCCAATTCCCAATAAACAAGTTTTTTATACAGTTCAACCCAATCTTCAAAATTTCTGCAATCATTTATTTGCATACTGATTTTTGAAAATTCCGTGCGGTAATCTGTTGTTGTTTTTTCAGTAATCAGCCTTTTAGTATCTACATTTTTTTTTATGGTTAATAAAATTTGATTTGGATTTACCGGTTTTATCAAATAATCCGAAATTTTTGCACCAATGGCTCTGTCCATAATATTTTCTTCCTCACTTTTGGTAATCATCACCAACGGAATGGTGGGATAGATACTTTTTATTAAATCTAAAGTTTCCAAGCCACTTAAACCGGGCATATGTTCATCTAAAAATATTATATCAAAATGATTTTCATGAACCAAAGCAATTGCATCATCACCATTATTGGCTGTAACCACTTCATAACCTTTTTCTTGAAGAAAAAGAATATGAATTTTCAGCAAATCAATTTCATCATCAACCCAAAGAATCTTAACTTTACTCATAAATAATGTTTCAATTTTATTTTTGTTGGTAAAATAAATATTAAATCCAACTTAAAGTAAATTTTTCACTTTTAATTTATAGTCTTTTTTAAAAAACAAAGATATTAAATTAATTCTTTTCTTATGTCTGAAATGTATTTACAATGTGTAAATATTTAATCATTAGTAAGTTAAGTCGCATGCCTGAAATTCAACTTACCTTTGAAAAGTATTTGCTTCTAAGATTTAAAATTCGGAAATTAATGTTTTTAGTTAAATAATATTGATTAAATTTTAATTTTAAATATATTTTTGCAAAAAATATAAATATCTTAAAATGCACCTAATTGATACACATGCTCATTTATTTTTAGAGCAATTTGATGATGATAGAGACCAAGTTGTACAAAATGCCGTAAGCAATGGAGTTAAACATATACTCCTTCCTGATATTGACAGTTCAACAAGCTCATCGGTTCTTGAAATGGCAAAAAAATATCCCGGACTTTGTCTTCCAATGATTGGTTTGCACCCTTCCTCTGTAAAAGAAAATTACAAGGATGAATTAAAGCATGTGGAAGATATGCTTGAAAAAAATAAATATTATGGAATTGGTGAAACAGGCATTGATTTATATTGGGACAAGACATTTTTGAAAGAGCAAATTGAAGCTTTTCGTTTTCAAATAAATTTGGCAAAAAAAACAGATTTACCTTTAATTATTCATGCCAGAGAATCTTTTGATGAAATTTTTTCAGTAATTGATGAATTAAATGATGAACAATTAAAAGGTATTTTTCATAGCTTTACGAGAGATGAAGTACAAGCCGAGAAAATTTTATCCTACAAAGGTTTTAAAATTGGAATTGGCGGAATTGTAACATTTAAAAATTCAAAATTGCCGGAGGTAGTAAAGAAAATAAGTTTAGAGCATTTGGTTTTAGAAACCGATGCACCTTATCTTGCACCCACTCCTAAACGCGGAAAACGAAATGAAAGTGCCTACTTATTATATATTGCAGAAAAAATTGCAGAAATCCATAATGTAAGTTTGCAAACAGTAGCCGATATTACGACAAAAAATGCAGAAGATTTATTTGGATTATAAACTAAGTCATCATTTAATTAATTGATACTAAAAGATGGATAAACAAACTTCGATACTATTAATTTATACCGGTGGAACCATAGGAATGATTAACGACCCGGAAACAGGCGCCCTGCGTGCATTTGATTTTGAACATATTTCGGCACAAGTACCTGCTTTAAAAAGGTTTGGTTACAAAATACACAGTATTTCATTCGAAAAACCCATTGATTCATCGGATATCCACCCAAAAGTATGGATAAAGTTGGCAAAAATTATTCAAGAAAATCATGATAAATACGATGGTTTTGTCATTTTACACGGTACCGATACCATGTCTTATTCCGCATCTGCACTAAGTTTTATGCTTGAGAATTTACATAAACCGGTTATTTTTACAGGTTCACAACTACCCATTGAAACCATCCGCACCGATGGAAAAGAAAACATCATTACCTCAATAGAAATTGCAGCAGCTAAACGAAACGGAAAACCAATTGTACCCGAAGTGTGTGTTTATTTTGAAAATTATTTATATCGAGGAAACAGAACACGAAAGTACAATGCAGAATATTTTGATGCTTTTGAATCACCAAATTATCCGCCATTGGCAAATGTGGGCATACATATTAAATATAATTATGATGCAATACATTATCCGAGGCATGATAAATTAATTAAAATCAATAAAAAATTAGATTCTAATATCGGTGTCTTGAAACTGTTTCCCGGCATTAAAAAAGAATTTGTACAAGCAGTTTTATCAACAAAAGAGCTAAAAGCAGTAGTAATGGAAACTTTTGGTTCTGGCAACGGACCAACCGATGACTGGTTTATCAAATTATTAAAAGAAGCAATAGATAAAGGAATTATTATTTTAAACATAACGCAATGCAATGCAGGAAGCGTAGAACTGGGACGATACGAAACCAGTGCCCGTTTTACGGAAATCGGAGTAGTTAGCGGAGGAGATATGACTACTGAAGCGGCCATTACTAAATTAATGTTTTTGCTGGGGCAAAATTTAACAATTTCTGAGCTAAAAAACTACTTACAAAAATCTATTGCAGGCGAAATAACATTAACAAATGATTATTAATATGTTAAAACTTTTTTATTTGAAAAAAAACCTTTTATATTTGTCATACAAAATCATAGATTTATGAATTACCAAACAAATAGTTTAATATAACATACTGATTTAATATCTTTTAAATAAAACTATGATTGTTATGATAAAATTTTAATGAGCAGGTTTTAACAAATAATCACAGCAATTTAGACATTCATCAAAAATGTGTTATTAAAAAGAAAAGGTATAATTATTGAATGAAAATTTTCATAATAGATTTTTTTTTATAATTTCGGCACGTAAAATTGTCTTTCGTATAGGTCATTAAGGAGAGGTGGCCGAGTGGTCGAAGGCGCACGCCTGGAAAGTGTGTATACCTCAAAAGGGTATCGTGGGTTCGAATCCCACTCTCTCCGCAGAATAGATTAGGATATAATAAAAAGTAAATAATAAGTATTAATTAAATTTAAAAATTCAAAAGATCGACTATGAAAAAAATTTTTGCGCTTGTAGCCATAATCGGGATGCTCTTAGGAGCAAATACTGTTGTGTATGCTCAAAATGAACAGGATACAACTCAGAACGAAACTGTTGATCAAACCGTACAAGACTCTGTACCTGCCACTACTGTTGACGAAGCAACAACAGAAGTAAAAGAAGGCTTACAGGAAGGTGAAGTACCTATGCATCAACAGATTAAAAAGAAATTTATTGAAGGTGGTGCCTCATTTATGACCACAGTTTTATTGGCACTTATTCTTGGTTTGGCAATTGCTATTGAAAGAATTATTTATTTGAATTTAGCAAGTACCAATACTAAAAAACTATTAAGTAACATTGAAACTGCATTGGATGAAGGCGGTATTGATGCAGCCAAAGAGGTTTGTCGTAATACAAGAGGTCCTGTTGCAAGTATTTTCTATCAAGGACTCGACCGCTCCGATGAAGGTATTGATATGGTTGAAAAATCAGTTATTGCCTACGGAAGTGTTCAAATGGGACTTTTAGAAAAAGGTTTGTCTTGGTTGGCTTTATTTATTGCTTTGGCTCCTATGTTAGGATTTATGGGAACAGTAATCGGTATGATTGATGCATTTGACTCAATCCAAGCTGCCGGTGATATTTCTCCCGCATTGGTTGCCGGTGGTATTAAAGTAGCTTTGATTACAACCGTTTCCGGTTTGATTGTTGCAATTATTCTTCAAATTTTTTACAACTATATCGTATCTAAAGTAGATAGTATTGTTAACCAAATGGAAGATGCTTCTATTTCATTAATCGATATTTTAGTAAAATACAACACGAAAAAATAATTTGCTTTGAACTGATTGCCTTATTAGGTATTTTTATTTTTCTCAAAGCTAAATATATTAAAAAATTATCGTATGAATAATATATCAAAAATAACTTCAGTTTTGCTTTATGTGCTTATGGGTATATCCGTAATTTTACTCATAATGTTTGCAAAAGCAACTGCCGGAATTGAGGAAGGAACTGATTTTGATACCCAAATATCATTGTACGGAAGTACATTGGATATGTTCATGTACTGGGCATATATTTTATTAGGTATTGCTACGGCTGCCGCAATTATATTTCCATTAATAAAAATGTTCACACAACCCAAAGAGGCGGTTAAAACATTAATATCTATTGGTATAATTGCCGTTGTAGTATTCATTGCTTATGTATTAGCTGATGATACAGTACTTAATCTTCCGGGCTATGAAGGAAAAGATAATGTTCCCGGAACTTTAAAATTTGCAGGAACATTACTTAATACAGCCTATTTGCTGATTACTATTGCTATAGGAAGTATCCTTTATGATGGAATTTCAAAAGTTTTTAAATAAATAATCAGGCATGCCCGAAAATTATTCGGGCAGCTTTAAATAATTTCAATTATGGCAAGACCTATTCAGGAAATTAATGCAGGTTCAATGGCGGACATTGCTTTCTTGCTGCTCATTTTCTTTTTGGTAACAACTACCATGGATGTTGATTCAGGTATTACACGTAAGCTACCACCGATTCAGGAAAAACAACAAAACGATGAGAAAATTAAAGAACGTAACGTTTATGTGGTTTCCATTAATTATCATAATCAGGTGGCAGTTGAAGGTGAATTAATGCCCGTTTATAAAATCTGTGATGGTGTTAAAGAATTCATTAAAAACCCGAACAACGACCCAAATCTTTCTGAAAAGAAAGAAAAAGATATTCCTCTTATTGGAAAAATGATGGTTTCAAAAGGGGTAGTTTCTTTACAAAATGATAATGGTACATCATACAGTAAATACATTGAAGTACAAAACGAACTGGTTCGTGCTTTTAATGAATTACGCGATGAATTTGCAATGAAACAATGGGGTAAAAAATATAAGGATTTATCTAAAGAGCAGCAAGATGCAGTTAAGAAAATTTACCCGATGACAATATCAGAAGCTGAACCTAGAAATGTAGGAGGAAAATAATATGGCTAGATTTAAACGTAAAGGAAAAGGCGGTATGCCTGCAATTTCAACTGCTTCGCTACCGGACATTGTTTTTATGCTTTTGTTTTTCTTCATGGTATCAACTACTATGCGTGAAGTGGACTTAAAAATTAGAGTTCGCTTGCCGGAAGCAACAGAAATAAAAAAACTGGAGAAAAAATCACTGGTGAGCTATATTTATGTTGGAGCTCCAATTAAAGCTTATCAAGCAAAATTGGGAACAGAACCCAGACTTCAGTTAAATGATGAAATTTCTGCTGTTTCGGATGTGGTAAACTATATTTCTGCCGAACGCGAAAAAATGGATGAAGCAGATATTCCCTTTATGACTACCTCCATTAAAGCAGATATGGATGTAAAAATGGGAATTATCACAGATATAAAACAAGAGTTAAGAAAGGCACAAGCCCTTAAAATAAATTACTCTACAAGAAAAAAAATGTAAATTTATTTTATAGATGATTTTTAAAATAGGGAGTTCATTTTGGACTCCTTTTTTTGTTTAGTGTCATGTCAAGCATGTTTTAGCCATACCAAGTTTCGTTCTTTTTGCGTAGAACTTTGTTAAAAATTTTGACCATAACAACTGCTATGCTAAAAATTTTTGCCTTGTTCTACACAAAAATTACTTCAACTTATACGACACAACATACTTGACATAACACTAGTATAATTTGTGTTATCTATGAATTTTGATTGGACACCCATTTTTATTACCTTGAAATTAGCTGCAATAACCACATTTATTTTGCTGATTATTGGAATTCCTATGGCTTATTGGCTATCTTACTCTAAATTTAAATATAAATTTATTGTTGATTCATTAGTGAGTATGCCATTGGTACTTCCTCCTTCTGTTTTGGGTTTTTATCTGCTTTTAGCATTTAGTCCCAATAATTTTTTCGGGCATTTTATTAATCAAACACTAGGTTTACAACTTGTTTTTTCATTTGAAGGCTTAATTTTTGCTTCGGTAATTTTTAGTTTTCCGTTTATGGTACACCCTATTGTTTCCGGTTTTAGAGCTATTCCTGAAAACTTGATTGAAGCTGCTCAAACAATGGGGAAATCATCATTTACCATTCTGAAAAAGGTATTATTACCCAACATTAAACCGGCAATTTTTACAGGTATGGTGCTGAGTTTTGCTCATACCATTGGTGAGTTTGGTGTTGTACTGATGATTGGGGGGAATATTTCGGGTAAAACCAGAGTTGCCTCTATTGCTATTTACGATGAAGTTGAAGCATTAAACTACTCGGCAGCTAATAAATATGCCATGATACTTTTTATAATCAGTTTCTCAATATTGTTGGCTGTAAACTACTACAATAAAAAATCGGTAAATACATTTTGAGTGAATTTTAAGCGGTAATTCGTAATAATTTTTAACTTTATGTACTAAAAAGACAGCCATGTGTGATACTTTTGTTTATGTTCCAACAAAGAATACTTCCGGTAATATTATTTTCGGAAAAAACTCCGATAGAGAACCCAACGAAGCACAAGCAATTGTTCGTATCCCTGCCAAAACCCACAAAAATAAAAAACTAAAATGCACTTATGTCGAAGTACCTCAAGTAAAAGAAACTTTTGAAGTTTTGCTGTCGAAGCCATTTAATATGTGGGGTGCAGAGATGGGAGCCAATGAACATAATTTGGTAATTGGTAATGAAGCTGTATTTACCAAAATTAAGTTTAAAAAAAATAATTCGGGGCTTACCGGTATGGATTTGCTCCGTTTAGCATTGGAACGAACAAAAAATGCCGATGATGCATTTTATTTAATAACGGAACTTATCGAAAAGTATGGACAAAATGCAAACGGAGGATATAAAAACGAACTTTACTACCACAATAGTTTTATTATTGCCGACAAACAAAAAGCTTGGGTTTTGGAAACAGCGGGCAAACATTGGGTAGCTGAAAAGGTCAGTGGTTTTCGTTCCATTTCAAATAGGCTGACAATAGGTGAAAAATTTGATTTATCATCAAAAAATATAGAAGATTTTGCACGCAAAAAAGGATGGCTGAAAAAAGGAGAAAACTTTCATTTTGCAAAAGTATTCTCCGATTGGTTTTACACATATTTTAGTAAAAGTGCTCAACGTTATGCAAAAACCTGCAGTATGGGAACTGCACATAAAATTACTTCTGTAATTAATGCTCAAAGAATATTAACATCTCATTATGTGGACAGTAAGCATTTTAATCCTACAAAACTTTATAACGGCGGTTCAGTATGTATGCATGCAACAGATTTCACCAATCCTACACAAACTGTTGGTTCTATGATTGCCGAAATACGCAAAAATAAGCCTTCAACATATTGGTTTACAGGAACATCAAATCCTTGTGTATCGGTATATAAAGCTTTTTTTATGGGTGGGAAATCACTATTACCGGACAATTTTAAAGTACCTACTGCATTTTATGATGATAGTTTTTGGTGGCAGGCAGAAAAATTTCATCGTAAAATTATGACAAATTATACCGAAGCAAAAAAACACTTTGAAAGAGAAAGAATTGCCATGCAACTAAATTTTTTCAATAGAGAACAAAGGCTAATGATGAAAAGTGCCGGTATTGATAAATTAGACACACTTTCATATGAAAGCATTGAAATGCACACCAAAGCAATTAAAGAGTGGCAACAAAAAATTCAGCAAGTAAAATCTGCAATCAAGCCTTATCAACTGTTAGTGAAAAACTTTTATAAAAAAATGAATAAGGAGGCTCACTTATAAGTCATGCATTATTTTTCAATAAGGCGTTTTAATGCTTTGGGGCTTACTATTGAATAAGCTTTATCATTATAAAGTATCGAAAAATTATTATGACAAAGTCCTAAACAAGGATGTTCACCAATTTCATCCTCCGAAAAATATTCCAACAACCATTTTTTTAATATTTTTTGGGTACCGGCATCGGTACAGGCTTTCCCCGAACAAAGCTTAACTTTAATCATGTTTTCATTTTCTTTTTCTTAGCTGCAGGAAACAAAATATTATTTAAAATCAGCCTATATCCGGGTGAGTTTGGATGCAAATCAAGATTAGTTTTCGGGTCGCCAACATAATGTTGATAATCTGCAGGATCATGTCCTCCGTAAAATGTCCAGGTTCCTTTACCAAACTCTCCATGAATGTATCGCGCCTCATTATAGGCTTTTAACTCGCCCATAATCAATACACCGGATTTTATCAAATCTTCGTTAAAGGCAGTAGTTTGACCCATAAAACCACGAATTATTTTTTCATGATTCTGACAAAGCATGGTAGGTACCGGATCCCATTTGGCAGAAAAATCAAAAAGTGTAAAATAGTCTTTATCGCGAGGAACTTTCCGGTAATTAGTAACATCTATATCCGAATATTCATATTCCATCGGGTTGGTGCTGATTTTAAAATCTTTGAAAGCAAATGTTTTTGAGTAATCTAATTTGCTTTGTGCGTCAGGGTCCATCGGGTCGCCATCAAACATAGGAGCACAAATATCTACATTTTCAGCAGAAAGAGCAATGTCGTATGTATCTGTTGCAGAACACATTGCAAACAGAAAACCGCCACGCGCCACATAGTTTTTAATGCTACGTGCTACAAATTTTTTCAGTTCTGATACTTTTGCAAATCCAAGCTCTGAAGCTGAGGCTTCCAACTGATTTTTATTTTCCTGATACCACGCCGTATTGGCATAATTTCCATAAAATTTACCGTACTGTCCGGTAAAATCTTCATGATGTAAATGCAACCAATCATATTTTGATAAATCTCCGGCAACAATCTCTTTATCGTAAATAACATCATAAGGAATTTCGGCATAGGTTAAAACCAGTGTTACGGCATCATCCCAAGGAAGTTTATTTTTAGGAGAATATACGGCGATTTTGGGAGCTTTTTCTAGTTTTACCCGATCCATATTAATATCAGGGCGAGCAATTTCATCAAAAATTTTCTGTGCCTGAAAATCGGCAATCACTTGATAACTTACTCCGCGTATCATACATTCTTCCTCGATTTCACGATGATAAGGAGCAATAAAACTCCCCCCGCGGTAATTCAAAAGCCAACTGATTTCTATATTGTTTTGCAATGTCCAATAGGCAATGCCATACGCTTTTAGATGATTTTTTTGTGTTTCATCCATAGGTATTAGCAAATAAGATGCAGTAAGAACTTGCTGAACAATTAGAAATATGAATACTAAAATAACACGCATTTTAATAAATTTAAAGGCAATAAACTGCTTAGTCTTTCAGAATACAACTCCGGCAGAAGCTGTTTTATTGCCCTATTAAATTGATTGCTTAAAAAGGAGCATCAATATCACCACCAGGAAAAGCCGGTAAATCATTATCCTGTATTGTTGGAGGCGACACCTCTTCGTTCATTTTTGAACCCACTACAACACCTGCCAGCTCATCTAAACCAATAGGAGTAAACTCGCTTGCATCAAATTCTTCAAACTTAGCCAATTCATCACGAAATTTGAGTTTTACATCGGTAACTGCACCATTCCTATGCTTTGCAATAATAATTTCAGCTAAGCCTTTAGTTGAGTTTCCCTCATGATCTTCGGTAATACCGTATTTTTCAGGTCGGTGGATAAAAATAACAAGGTCGGCATCTTGCTCAATTGCTCCAGATTCACGTAAATCGGAAAGTTGAGGTCGTTTATCGCCCGAACGCATCTCTACGGAACGGTTTAACTGTGATAGCGCAATAATGGGCACATCTAATTCTTTTGCAATGGCTTTTAAACCTCGCGAAATCGTACTTACTTCTTGTTCACGGTTACCTTTTGTTTCCGGTGTTCCGGTCATTAACTGCAAGTAGTCAATAATGACCATTTTAATTCCATGCTGGGTTTTTAAACGCCGGCATTTGGCTCGCAACTCAAATAAAGATATTGCGGGGGTATCATCAATAAAGATAGGGGCATCGTTTAAGTTTTTCACTTTCATCTCTAATTGTTGCCACTCATAATCTGCCAGTTTTCCGCTACGCAATTTTTCGCTGCCCAGTTCTGTTTCTGCGGCAATTAGACGATTAACAAGCTGTAAAACAGACATTTCCAAAGAAAATAAAGCAATCGGGACTTGATGATTTACCGCCATATTGCGAGCCATTGACAATACAAAAGCTGTTTTTCCCATTGACGGGCGTGCAGCAATAATCACTAAATCAGAAGGCTGCCAGCCCGAAGTTATCCTATCTAAACTGGTAAAACCAGAAGGTACTCCGCTTAAATTGTCTTCTCTCTGCGAAGCTTCTTCTATTTTTTCAATGGCTGTGTTTATTACTTGTGAAATTTTAACCGCCTCATTATTTACATTTCCTTCGGCAAGTTGAAAAATTGATTGTTCCGAAAAATTTAACAAATCCAACACATCCACACTATCATCATATGCCTGACGCTGAATATCTGAAGCAACACGTATCAATTCGCGCTGAATATGTTTTTGGGCAATTATTCGTGCATGAAATTCCAAATGTACTGCCGAACCGATTTTTCCTGTTAAGGTAGAAATATAATAAGCCCCTCCTATTTCTTCAAGTTGGTTTCTTTTGCGCAACTCTTCGGTTACGGTAAGCATATCTACCGGTTTATAATCGCTTGATAAATCAACAATTGCGGCATAAATTTTTTGATGAGCTTCGAGATAAAAACTTTCCGGACGTAAAAAATCCAAGACTTCTAAAGCTGCATTTTTTTCAAGCATAATTGCACCTAAAACTGCTTCTTCAAGTTCTAATGCTTGTGGCGGAATTTTTCCCAGTTCAGTACTTTCAGTTTTTGGTTTCGATGTGTTTTTCTTTTGAGCCATTGATTTAGTCTCTTAATCGTATTACTATATAGTGCTAATTCTCTTTTTGTGTAAACTTTATTTTACATAATTGAAATTTGAGCCAAAAAAAAGAGGTGCATGCCCTCTTTATTAGTGCATAATAACTATCTTTTACTCAGCATATTCGCCCATTGCAATAAATTTATCGCTTCTTTTCTGTAATAATTCATCGGTATCAATAACTTTTAATTCGGCTAGATGCTTTAAAATTTCAGCTTTAACTGTTTTAAAAGTAGTTTCGGGATCAACATGGGCACCACCAAGGGGCTCTTTAATAATTCCGTCAATTAAACCATTCCTTAACATATCTTGCGGGGTTAGTTTTAAAGCTTCTGCTGCCTCTTGTTTATGATCCCAACTACGCCACAAAATCGAAGAGCAGGACTCGGGGGAAATTACTGAATACCAAGTATTTTCAAGCATCAATACTCTATCACCCACACCAATACCAATAGCTCCGCCCGATGCACCTTCGCCAATTACAATACAGATAATCGGCACCCGGATACCAAACATTTCGTATATGTTTCGTGCAATGGCTTCGCCTTGTCCGCGTTCTTCAGCTTCAAGTCCGGGATAAGCTCCGGGAGTATCAATTAAAGTAACAATAGGTTTATTAAATTTTTCAGCCAAGCGCATAAGTCGCAGAGCTTTACGATAGCCTTCGGGGTTTGCCATACCAAAATTACGATATTGACGCATTTTAGTATTTATACCCTTTTGCTGACCAACAAACATATAT
>JAKIUH010000440.1 GCA_021647685.1 Bacteroidales bacterium | reverse complement strand
GCATCCAACGCTCTATCATTTGATCTTTATTCCGACTTGTTAATACTTCAAAATAACGCTGAGCATAAAAAAAACTTCCCTCCATTTGATAATCATACCTTGAGAAATTATTTTTTAATTGAATATAAGATGCTGCTAAAGCTGTAAAACTACTTAATATTTCTTTTTTATGACTAATATTTTTATTTTTATAATATTTGTTATATAAATCAATTTCATCTGCTATCGAAAAATGTCTTCCTATTGATTTTAAAGGGTTTAAAGTATGTTCACCATGTACACTATTTTCAATATTTAAATTTGCTATTTTTGATTCAATAAATTTAATGAAGTTTGCTATATGAAAGAATAAAGCAAGTAAAAGAAATGGAGAAAAAAGTATTATAAAAAAAGAATATTCAGTAATTATATAGGAAAATTCATTTAAATACCTCTCTCCATATTTATTAAACTTAATTAGAAATAATGAACCACCGGTTGCAACTATAAATATTATAAAAGTAATTCCACTCTTACCATTAAACACATCATAACTATCGTAAATATACCCTTGCGGAAACCCACAATTTCTAAATTCAGTTTTATCTACCTTGGCATTTAAGAAAAAAGCATTACTTAGATCGCAATTTTGAAATGATAGGTTGTCAAGTATTTTATTTCTAAAATCAGCTTTTTCTGTTTTTTCATTAATTCCTATAAAATAAATAATTCCATTTCCTTCTTTATGGTTCTCAAATTCAATCTCTTTTATTGTACCAGTAGTTTCTGTTTCTATTATGCCGTCTTTATTAGCATATTGTCCAATATCTATAACAAAATCCGACTGTACAATAAATGGACGAAAAATAAGTTTTTCAATATATACATTATCTTCCCTACCATAATTTTTTATTGCACCACCTTTGTGAAACTCTGTATCTTTAAAACTGAGCTCTTTACAAATAATATTATCTAGTCGAAAATAATCATAAAAAACAGCTTTTGTAAAACATATTTTAACATCAGTTTCAATATATCGTTTATTTATCGTTTCAAAGTTAAAATCAAAAATACTTGAATTTAACTCTTTAAAATAAAATTTTTCATAAAAAACAACATAAGAGAAATCAATATCACTTCCTACTTCAATCGATTTATCAATATACTCAATAATTATTTTTTTATATAGCTGTTTCTCTTCATGTGTAAACTTTTCTTTTATTGAATTTGGAGCATGAAATATACAATACTCTTCACCATTTATATTTTTTTTGTAATAAATAGGTGTATTCTTCAAAAAATCTTGAAATTGGCATTGTTCATGACAACAAGTACTCATTATTTTACTCCAAAACACAATGCTAATATACAAACTGTTATAACAATTATTGCAAGATATATAATAGTATATTGAGGTTTATAATGATTAACGGTCTCTGTCAATACACTATACTCACTTTGGAGCTTCATAATACATTTTTTCAACTCTCCGATTTCTTGTATTAATTCTTCGTTTATTCCAACCCCATTATCCTGATAAACAATTGAATACCCACTATTACTCTTAAGGAATTCAACCTTCAATGAAGTCGCTTTAGAATGTTTGATTGTATTGGTTAATAACTCTTGAATGATACGGTAAATTCTAATTTCATGTGATTTCTCCAATTTCATTTGATCCAAAAGTTCTAAATCAGATGTAACAAGCATTCCTGTAGATTTCGCTACTTCGGATAACATTTTATCGATAGACTTATGTAAACCGAGTCGTTTTAACTCTGGAGGAATCAAAGACCTTGAGATACTCCTAACATCCTCAAGCGTAGATGATAAATTCTCATTCAATTCATCAAGAGCAAGTGACTCTTCTAATTTTAAATTATTAAATTTATTCATAAGGCAGGGAGCAAGTCCCTTACCTTGTAAATTTAAGCAATTATTAATATCCGGGATTTTGTACTAAATTTGGATTTGCATTCAAATCGTTTACGGGGATTGGATATAAATTTCTATATGATTCAGTGGCAGTACCATTTTGTACTTTACCTTTCCATTCCCAAATATAATCACCTCCGGTGAATTTACCAAAACGGATTAAATCAGTACGTCTTTGTGCTTCCCAGTATAATTCACGACCTCTTTCGTTTAAAATAAAATCAAGGGTTAATTCAGCATCAGTAATATTTCCTGATTGGTCTCCATAAGCCCTTTCTCTAAGCATGTTTACATATTGAAGTGCCGTTGCTCTACTACCGTTACCGCCTCTTAAAACAGCCTCTGCATACATTAAATAAGCATCGGCTAAGCGGAACATTGGAAAATCAGTACTAACAAAAGTAGCATGTGCATTTGGAGCAGGAGAACCATCGCTTGAGATGTTTTTAAATTTGGTAACTCCAATTCCTTGTGTGAATGTTCCTACATTGCTAATATTCCATTCCCAGCCGTTTCCTGCTTTATCAAAAAAGAACATTCCTCGTTTATCGGCATTTTGATATTGCGGGTCGCTATCAAAATCACTTTCCAAATATCCAAAAACACCTTCGGCAAAAGTATTGATTGTACGAATACCGCCCCATCCTCCATCAATTCCGTTCAATGGCATTCCGCCACCGTTTGAGGCATGAAGAATAAAGGTCATTCCACCGTATTGCTGTGTATTTTGTCCGTCAAAGCAAATTGGGAAAATCATTTCAGGGCTTTGGTCGTTATCAGCACGAAAAACATTTTCATAAACAGGGTCTAATGTATAACCTGCATTTATTACTTTGTTTACATAGGTAATCACATCATCATAACGTGCAGTACCTGTATATACTTCTGAGTTTAAATAAAGTTTTGCCAATAGCATCCAAGCGGCAGCTTTATCGGCACGTCCGTATTCAAATCTTGGGTCACCAAGTTTATTTTCCACATCTTTTAATTCAGATTCAATATAATCAAACAGGTCTTTGCGACTAATCTGCTCGGGCAAATATGCTCCGGGAGCATCTGCCTCAGTAACAAAGGGGACACTTCCGAACATATCAATTGCATGATAATAAGAAAGTGCTCTCAAAAAGCGAGCTTCTGCCTGCATCACTGCATATTCGCCGGTTTTTCCTTCTGTATTGCGAATAAACTCATTGGCAACAGCAATAGTATAAAATATACGTGAATAAAGAGCTGCTATAAACACGTCATTAGGAGCCCATGTTTGCCAATGAAAATCTTTAATTGTGGCATCGTCCCAAGCAATAATAGCTTCATCAGTTGAAAGTTCTTGTAAACCCCAAAGTTGACGTAGAT
>JAKIUH010000439.1 GCA_021647685.1 Bacteroidales bacterium | reverse complement strand
GGTGCATCTAAAATATAATCACCAAAAGGAACAATTAAAGGCGGAAAATTATCAAAATCAGATTGTGAATTTTCAGAAGTTTCAAATAAATTAAATTGTTTATTGAAACTTGCAATTACATAATCATTTAACTTATTGTTTTTAAGAATTTTTAAACCGGTATTCAAATTATTAAATTTAGCAATATTTGTTCGTGTACCCAAAACAAAAAGTACCGGTATTTTAGCATTTTTAACTTTTAAAATTAAATTTTGAATATCGTCTGCATTAGGAAGCTGATACAGAATAATCAACTGATAATCTGTTACTTGTTTAGAAAATCGGTGAATTGTATAATAATCGGTAAGTATATTTTTATTGGATTGCAATGCTTTCCTTAAAGCAGCTATATCAGGATGCGGAGCTTCGGCAAGAATTAAAACTTTCTTTTTATCATTAATAACATCAACAGCTATATTGCGGATATTATTTGCCTTGGTATATTCACCCTCCAAAGCACTAAGTACAATTTTATAATTTTGTAAACCTTTTCCTTCTGCATTAATATATAAGATAGTTTTAAGAAAAAAATCATCGGAATTAATGCTTATAGGTTTTTCTATCAATAATTTACCCTTAGAATATACTTTTAAACCGGTTTTTTTATTTTTAAATCCTGTTGCGGCAATTCTTACTTCAACCGGAAAATCATCACCCGAAAAAGCAATCGGGTTACTAAATACTTCTTGCAAATAAACATCTTTTTTAAGCGAAGAATCTCCCAAAGCAATAGTATAAACAGGATAATTTAAACTTTTTACAGAATAAACAGGATCAGCTCCCCTATTATAAATTCCATCCGATGCAATAATTAATCCCGCGATATTATAGCCTGCGTATTTTTGCTTTATTTCTGTAAACATCAAGGAAAAATCAGTTTCCTTATCTGTAAAATCAAAAAGCAAACTATCCTGTAATTTTTCGCCAAACGAAAGCTTCTGTATTTGATAATCATCATCTAAATCATCAAGCAATGCAGAGATATTAGAAATATATTGCTTATCAACCACATTTTTTAAAGAAAGCGAATTATCTTGAACAAAAAGAACTACCGGTGGCTCAATTTTTACACGTAAATACTTAAAAACTATTGATAAAAGTAAAATCGATATAAAAAAAACCGATAAAAAACGCAATCCTGACAATAAATAAATTTTCCACAAATTTAAACCCGAAAGTTTTTCATCTTTAAAGTATAAAAATAAACTTAATAGTGTTGCAAAAACTCCAATAGGCAACAAATACCAAAGCGAATACTGGCTAATTATTTCAGAATGCATGTCAAATGAATGAGTAAATGAGTGAATGAAAGAAAAAATAGCACATTCACAAAATCAATTTAGTAAAAACTACATAAGCAATATAAATTTAAACAAGTTCTTCGGGAAATGCTTCATAATGGTCTTGTATCCATTTACCATAACGACGTGCTTGTCCTTTGCCGTTATAATACGAAGCAAAATTTACAAATTCATTGTTTCGCAAGTATTTAATCATGCGCGGACTTAAAAAATCAAATAATCCTAAAATATGGTATCGTATATCTTTACTAAAGTTATCGTACATATCCTTTGCATTTTCATAACCCAAAATTTTTGAATTACTACCGAGAATTTGAGCCAAACCCATACTAATCGACATATAGGCAGCATTTTTATCTAATTTTCGAGCAAATTTTAAAACTTCATGCTCCTTTTCTTGATCTCCATGAAAAGTTTGCCAATCCTCGCGTTTATTTTTCCTGAATTTATGTCCCAACCAACGCTTATCTTTATTAAATTTAAAGTGCTCAAAAAATACTTTCTCGTTTTCTTTACCCCAATATTTATAAAAAAGATGATTTTCAAAACGGATTAATACATTTCCATCGTCAAAACCTTTGCCCCCACTCTCCACAGCTATTACAGCAATGGCACTTGCCAAATCAATACCCAAATATTCACTCAAAGCTTTCAGTAAATTACCATATTTATTATAAGTTTGGCGCACGCGCATATCAATTTGTGAACCTTCAAGCGGTAATTTTGTTTCAGGTTCTAAATCCAAACGTAAAAATTTACGATTTTGATACAAAAATTCTTTTTTCTTTTTTACTGATAAATCAATATATTTAGCAGATACATAAGCAAACGAGTATTTGTATTTAATACGATACCAATTATTCAATTCATCAAGCAGTATTACTTTTTTATCTTTTTTCAGCTTGCCTACCACCTCCGATTCTATATTAGGTAATGAACGAACATTCAATAGTTTAGCAGTAACAACACCCGTTTTTATCAAGGGATTAATAAATTTTGAAGCTACAAAAGCCGATGCATCATTAAAAAGAATCTCAAACCAATCATCTTCAATACCGATAATTTCAACAATTTCATTTTTATTTAACTTACCAATCACATTACTGTCAAGGCTCATCTCATCACGAACATTCAGTACCTTAGCCGTAACCTTTCCTTTCATTATTATCTGTTTCTCTTGTGGTTCTTCTTTTCTTTTTCGACCAACCACACGTCGCCCCGGACCAGTCATTCTTTTAAGTTTGATAAGCATTTTAGATTTTTTCATCAGCCTATTGGTTTTAGAGTATATCTCAATATTTCACATGTACTATTTTTTTATCCACAGATTACTATGATTATCACAGGTTTTCAATCTGCATTAATTTGCGTAATCTGTGGATAAATTATTTCTTAATTTCAATTAAAGCTATTTATTATTTTTATCCGCTAATTATTAGCATTATCACTAATTTTATCTGTGCTAATTTGCGTAATCTGCGGATAAATTATTTCTTAATTTTAATTAATGCTATTTATTATTTTTATCAACAGTTTACTATGATTATCACAGATTTTCAATCTGCGGTAATTTGCACAATCTGCGGATAAATTATTTCTTAATTTTAATTAAGCTATTTATTATTTTTATCCACAGATTACTATGATTATCACAGATTTTCAATCTGCGGTAATTTGCACAATCTGCGGATAAATTATTTCTTAATTTCAATTAATGCTATTTATTATTTTTATCCACAGATTACTATGATTATCACAGATTTTCAATCTGCGGTAATTTGCACAATCCACGGATAAATTATTTCTTAATTTTAATTAAGCTATTTATTATTTTTATCCGCTAATTATTAACATTATCACAAATTTTATCTGTGCTAATTTGCGTAATCTGCGGATAAATTATTCCTCAATTCAATTAAAGCTATTTATTATTTTTATCCGCTA
>JAKIUH010000438.1 GCA_021647685.1 Bacteroidales bacterium | reverse complement strand
TTTTGTGAAGTATAATAGAATTTAAGATTTAAATAATTGCTAATAAACCCCCGATGAAAACAAAATTTTTACTGATTTTGGCAATTTTTTCCTTATTGTTTGTAGCATCCTGTACAAAAGATACGGCTACAAATAACAAGCAAGAAGAAAGTATTGCCGAGATAGATTTTTCAGGTGCTCAGGAAGAACAGGACATTACCTCTGCATCGGATACCTATGGAACAGGTACAATCATTTTTATCATCTTTGCCGGATTATTACTCGGTCCGGGACTTATCCTTTTCTTTTACTATTTTATCCCTTTGGGGTTATGGTACGAAGCGCGCTTATCCGGTGTTAGAGTTTCCTGGACTACTTTGGTGATCATGCGTTGGCAAAGAATACCGCAAGAATTAATTTTAAAAACATTAATCAGAGCAGAAAATGCCGGCTTGCATCTGGATGCACGAGAATTATCCGATCATTATTTGGCGGAGGTGGATATTGAAAAAGTGGTGAACACTTTAATTCGTGCAGTAAATGCCAATTTAGATATTCCCTTAAATGTGCTGGCAGCGCAATTTTTAGCAAAAGTAGATGTTGAAAAAGTCATTCATGCACAAATTACTGCAAAAAATGCCGATTTAGACATTCCACTCAAAGTTCTGGCTTCACACTATCTAGCACAAGTGGATGTTGAAGAAGTAGTTGATGCACTGATTACTGCACACAACTCGGGCTATGAAGAAATGACCCTCGAAGACTTAAAAGAGCACTATTTAGCGAACGGAGATGTTAAAAGAACCGTAGATGCTTTTGTTTCTGCACGAAAAGCAAATTTACCTGATTTTGAATTTAAAGATATTGCAGCCATTGATTTAGCGGGGATTGATGTAATGAAAGCCGTTGAAGCAGCTATTACACCGCGGGTTGTTGAAACTTCGGGAGTAAGCGGTGTTGCCCGTGACGGTGTTCAAATTACCATGAAATTGAAAGTAACGCTGCGTGCTAAAATTAAATCAATAATTGGCGGAGCCAGTGAAGAAACCGTACTTGCAAGGGTAAATGAAAGTTTATCCTCAGAAATTGGGAATGCCCCAAGTCATCAGTACATACTTAAAAACCCTTTTGAATTAGCAGATAGAGTAGAGCAAAAACACCTTGGCGATAATAGTGCTTTTGAAATAATTTCAATCGATGTATCCGATATGCAAATTGGGAAAGACATTAATGCAGAGTTGATGACTGAAAGAGCCAAAGCTCAGGCAGAGATGGCTAAAGCAGAAGTGATTAAGGCAGAAGAAAAGGTGCAAAAAGCAATGGCAGCTGCTTTTATTGATGGAAATTTAAGTATTCATGATTACCATAGAATGATGAATACCGAAGCAGATACAAAAATGCGCCACTCAATTGGTGAATCTGCTATAAATAAAGGTAAAGGGAAACATGATAAAAATGACAAGGAAGATAAAAATCATCATTAACCCGAATTATTCACTACTATGAATAATCTTAACGGTTAATTTTCACACTTTAAGTCTGTTGTTTATGTTTTTTTAAAAGCCTAATTTTGGAGATGCTTAAAATTACTTTCACGTATCTGCTGCATTGCAAAACCCTCGAGATACCCAAGTATTCTTTTGGGTTTCGTGTCTCACATCTGCATAAAGCTAATTCCATACGGGTTAAATTTATATTTTTCAATAAAATTTTCTTTATTTTGTAACACAAATCATTGAAAATATAAATTTTGAAATATATACTGTTTTTTTATATACTGCTGTCCGGTTTTTTCTGTCTAAATGCCCAAAATACTGAAAACTGGGAATTAGTCAAAGAAAAAGAAGGAATAAAAATCTACGCACGGAAAGTAAATAATTCCCCCTTTGATGAATTACTGGGTATTTATATTACCAATACCCGCTTATCAAGTATTGTAAGTTTACTAAAAGATTATAACAATCAGCCCAATTGGGTTTTTGCAAATGTAGAAACAAGCCTACTGAATGCTCCTAATAATTTTGAATGGTATTATTACATGAAAACCGATGCCCCTTGGCCCGTTGCAGACCGTGATATAATAATTCATGCTGTTTTAACACAAGACAGCCTTAGCCATACAATTCATGTAAATGTAAAAGGTATTCCCCAATATTTGAAAGTGAATAAAGGAATTGTTCGCTTACCCTATTTAAAATCGTCCTGGGAATTTATTCCCATTAGCGCAGATAAAACAATGATACGACTTCAAATTTTGACCGATATAGGCGGTGAAGTCCCCGCTTGGCTTGTTAATATGGTCAAAGAAAAAGCACCCTTGAATACATTAATGTTAATGCGTGAAGAATTAAAAAAAGACAAGTACAAAAATGCCCGATTACCATATATAAAAGAAAAGTTTTAATTATTTATACTTATGACAGTTGCTGTAACCGGTGCTAACGGACATATTGGCAATAACCTATGCAGAGAAATATCCGAAAAAAGAAAGACAATTTTTCCGTTTCTCTAATGAGTTTTGTACTTTTGTCTATCATGAAACATCCATCCGCCAGCTGGCGGACACAGGGAAATGATTATTTAAGCAAATTAAATAAGTGTACTCCTTGATGTTTGTGGATGTTCCATGTGGCAACGGCTTTAGCCCTCATGAGCGATAGCGAATAAATAAAAACAATTTAAAAATAATCACATGAAACTTGTATTTATATAAATTATACAACCAGAATGAGTAATTTACCAAACGATAAAAAAATAAAATTAGAGCATTTTGCAAATTTAGTAGCCGTAGCCTATTCTGATGGCTATTTGGAAGAGCATGAAAAGGAGTTTTTAAGCGAACGAGCAGAGGAATATGGTTTGCCTGCAAATGAGGTTAAAAAATTATTTGACATGGCTGCTGAATTAAAATTTATTGTTCCGCAAAATGATGAAGAAAAGGAAGAACAACTGTCGGATGCGGTTTATATGGCAATGATTGATGGCAAAGTTCATGAAAAAGAATATGATTTATGCCTGACTATTGCCGAAAAACTCGATTTCAGAAAAAAAGACCTTGACTACGTGATTGAATTAACCAAAAAACTTTGGAAATAGTTTCAATACAATTAAGTCACATAATCATATAATGCTGACAATCACCGCATAATTGCCTTTCGGATAAATTTTGGAAAGGAGTTTATTTCAGTTCTACCTAAATTGAGCGGTTGGGAACAAAGAAAATGGCTAATGCTTTGGTGCTAAAAGATTTCTATAAATTTGGAAGACACCTTGTTGGTATCTGAGAAATTTTAGAAATTCTTTGAGTGCTAAATGAT
>JAKIUH010000028.1 GCA_021647685.1 Bacteroidales bacterium | reverse complement strand
ATTTCCGAACTGGCAGTACTTTATCTGGGGGCCATTGATGTGCCTTTATCTGTAAAAATCAACGAACCTTCCGAACTATCGTTCCGCATCAAGCATTCAGAGTGCAAGTGGGTAATATGCAGCGATCGTCAGTTACAGAAAATAAGAGAAATCAAAAAAGAAATTCCTAAGGTTAAATCAGTTATTGTCATGGGTTATCCCGAAAAACTGAATAAAGGAGAACTCGCTTACGAAAAGGTTTATCTCGACGGGAAAAAACATCGGGAAGAAAACACGGAAACATTGGAAAAACTTTGGAAATCAATCCAACCCGACGATCTGGCTAACATCAGCTATACTTCAGGAACCACGGCTGACCCCAAGGGCATTATGCTTACCCATCGGAATTACACGGCCAATGTGGAACAGGCCAACTCGTTAATGACTGTAACAGAAGATTTTACAACGCTCCTAATCTTACCTTGGGATCACTCATTCGCCCACACGGTAGGATTATACACCCTCATCAGGCAGGGAGCCAGCCTTTCGGTGGTGGAACTGGGAAAGACACCCATGGAAACACTCAGAAATATTCCTAAAAACATCAAAGAGACCAAACCTACTTTTTTGTTAAGTGTACCTGCCCTTTCAAAAAATTTCCGTAAAAATATCGAAGCCGGCATCCTGGCCAAAGGCCCTAAGGCAGAAAAATTGTTTAAAATGGCCTTAAAAACGGCATATACTTACAACGGCAATGGGTGGGACAAAGGAAAAGGATGGCGCAAAGCCCTCAAGCCCCTTGTGGTATTGTATGATAAAATTCTGTTTAGCAAAATCAGGGAAAACTTTGGCGGGAGACTCCGGTTTTTTATTGGTGGCGGGGCTTTGCTTAATATCGACCTGCAACGCTTTTTCTATGCCATCGGGATTCCGGTTTATCAGGGCTATGGTTTATCCGAAGCTTCACCTGTTATTTCATCAAATGCCCCTTTAACACATAAATTGGGCTCGTCAGGATTTTTGGTAAAAAATATTGATGTAAAAATTTGTGACGATCAGGGCAAAGAATTAGCCAGGGGAGAAAAAGGCGAAATCGTTGTTCGCGGGGAGAATGTGATGAAAGGCTACTGGAAAACAAAAACCGCCACTGCCGAAACCATTAAAGACGGATGGTTGCATACCGGGGATATGGGATACCTGGATCAGGATAAATTCCTATATGTCCTGGGACGGTTCAAAAGTTTGCTTATCAGCAACGATGGTGAAAAATACAGTCCCGAAGGAATTGAAGAAGCCTTGGTTGAACAATCAAAATATATCGATCAGTGCATGCTTTACAACAACCAAAATCCTTATACCACAGGATTAATTTATCCTAATTTGAATGCCTTAAAAAAAGCTTTACACAAAATTAAAATCAACCCTCGGTCTGAAGAAGGGCAAAAAATCATGCTCGAACTCATCAAGTCCGACATCGACCAATATCAAAATGGCGGAAAATACGAAAACATGTTCCCGAGCCGATGGCTGCCGTCCTCTCTGGGCATTATGGACGAACCTTTGAGTGAACAAAACCACTTGCTCAACTCTACCATGAAGATGGTGCGAAACCGTGTGGTTGAACGTTACACCGAACTATTGAAATTTCTTTATTCTCCAAAAGGGAAGAATATTTTGAATCAAAAAAATCAGGAAACTCTGGCCAAATTGATGAGAGAATAATCAACCCTCAGCACAGACAGAATTCTGAATAATACGCATACATACTAATTTAGACGTCATTTAAATTGTTTCTTTTAAAGGCTTTTATGATAAATTAAGGAATAAAGGGAGGAATTTATTCGTACTTTTGGGAGTCATTAATTGATTAACCTATTAAAAAATATTTAAACCATGAAAAAAGTAACAGTTGTAGGTGCCGGTAATGTAGGAGCTACAGTAGCCGATGCCATTGCAGTAAAAGAAGTTGCCAACGAAGTTGTTTTGGTGGACATTAGAGAAAACTTTGCCGAAGGTAAAGCATTGGATATGTGGGAAACCGCTCCTATTCGTTTGTCAGATACCCGTTTAACAGGTTCAACAAATGATTATAGCAAAACTGCCGATTCGGATATTGTAGTAATCACCTCGGGAATGCCGCGTAAACCCGGAATGAGTCGTGATGATTTAATTTCTACCAATGCGAAGATTGTAAAATCTGTAACAGAGAGTGTCGTAAAATATTCACCGGATGCTATTATTATTATTGTGGCAAATCCGTTAGATGTAATGACTTATGCGGCATATTTAACTTCCAAAAAATCAAGAAACAAAGTTTTTGGAATGGCAGGTATTTTAGATACAGCTCGTTACCGTGCTTTCTTGGCAGAAGCTTTGAATGTTTCGCCAAAAGATATTCAAGCATTACTAATGGGTGGTCATGGTGATACCATGGTGCCTTTGCCACGTTATACTACTGTAGCCGGTATTCCGGTAACTCAATTGATTGATGAAGATAAATTAAATGCCATTGTAGAACGCACTAAGAAAGGTGGTGGCGAAATTGTTAAATTATTGGGTACCTCAGCTTGGTATGCACCCGGATATGCAGCAGCTCAAATGGTAGAAGCCATTGCACGTGACCAAAAACGTATTTTCCCTGTTTGTACTTTGCTTGAAGGTGAATACGGACACGAAAATGTAGCTTTAGGTGTGCCTGTTGTGCTCGGCAAAAACGGTATTGAAAAAGTGATTGAAATTGAACTTACGGCAGATGAGAAAAAACTTTTAGATACTTCTGCCGAAGCTGTTAAAAGTGTGATGAAAGTATTAGACGATATGAAATTGTTCTAAACTTTATTAAAATATGAATTTAAATGCCCCTTGAGCTTGATGTTTAAGGGGTTTTTTTTATGTTAATAGGCTTATTGGTAATTAGTATATTGGTGAATTGGTTCAACAAGTAATTGACTTGTAATTTGTATCAACACACAAATACATTAATACACCAATACACAAAAATCACGGAATATCAATTTGTTAATTTGATGTTTATTATTACTTGGCTTAAAATCTTTATTTTAAAAAAAAATCTATATATTTGCGACCTTAAAAATCGAGTATTTAACGTATAATATAATTAAAGTAAAGAAAAATGCAAAGTAAAGGAGCAATTAAACTATTAGCAATTGCCTTAGCGTTAGTGAGTATTTATCAGCTTTCTTTTACCTGGGTAACCAACAGTGTAAGAAAGGATGCTGCTAAATATGCAAATGGTGATGTTAAAAAAGAAACCGCATATTTAGACTCAATTGCAGGTGAAGGTGTTTATAATTTTTTATGGATTAGAAATTATACATACAGAGAATGTCAGGACAGGGAAATTAATTTGGGTCTTGACCTTAAAGGCGGGATGAACGTAATTTTAGAAGTTTCAGTGGTTGATTTAATGAAATCGCTGGCTAATTACAGTAAAGATCCTACTTTTCTGAAAGCCTTAAATAGAGCAAAGGAATTGCAACAAAATAGTCAAGATGATTTTGTTACACTTTTTTATAAAGCTTTTAAAGAAGTTGCTCCAAAAGGTGCACGCCTTGCTTCCATTTTTAATACTATTGATTTAAAAGATCGCATAGATTATAATTCTACCGATGAAGAAGTACTTCAAGTAATTCGTCAAGAAGTTCAGGATGCAATCGATAACTCTTTTAACATTATTCGTACTCGTATTGACCATTTTGGAGTATCGCAAGCGAATGTACAGAAATTAGATGTTGCAGGACGTGTTTTGGTTGAGTTACCCGGTATAAAAGACCCAGAACGTGTACGTAAATTATTGCAGGGAACAGCCGATCTCCAGTTTTGGGAAACTTACGATAATACCGAAGTTTTTGAATATCTGCGTGCTGCCAATGAAAAACTTAGAGAGTTGTTGACTTCTGAAAAAACTGATGTTCAAGATTCATTGCTTACTGATTCAAGTGCCCTTGCTAATGTTGCAACGCAAGAAGTAAAAGATAGTTCCGAATTGTCTTTATTGGATGAAATTGAAAAAGACACTACTAAAACGGGTGAAACTCTGGATGCTTTTTCGCAGTTTGAAAAAGAAAACCCTTTGTTTGCAGTATTACGTCCTAATGCTAATCAGCAAGGACAATTACTTAAAGGAGCGGCAGTAGGAACAGCCCATGTAAAAGATACAGCAAAAGTTAATGAATACTTAAATTTACAGCCAATAAAAGAAATTCTTCCAAGAAACCTGAAATTGTTATGGGAAGTTAAACCGATTGATTATAAAACCAAAGGCGAATATTTTCAGTTAATCGCCATTAAAGTAACTAATCGCGATGGTTTGCCGGCACTTTCGGGAGATGTGGTTACCAATGCACGTGCCGAGTTTGGAAATAATCAAGCCACTGCCGAGGTTACAATGACTATGAATGCAGAAGGAGCACAAAAATGGGCTAGATTAACCAAAGAAAACATAGGTAAACAGATTGCTATTGTTTTGGATAATTATGTATATTCTTATCCAGTGGTAAATGATGAAATTAAAGGCGGACGTTCTTCAATTACCGGAAATTTTTCGGTTGCAGAAGCAAAAGACCTTGCCAATATTTTAAAATCAGGTAAAATGCCAGCTCCGGTAAAAATTATTGAGGAGCAAATTGTAGGACCTTCTTTGGGTCATCAAGCAGTAAATGCCGGATTGATTTCGTTTGTAATCGCTTTTATTATTATTTTAATATTCATGTGGTTCTACTATAGTACTGCCGGTTTAGTTGCCGATATTGCGCTGGTTGCAAACATTTTCTTTATTTTTGGTGTTTTGGCTTCATTAGGTGCGGTGTTAACATTACCCGGTTTGGCAGGTATTGTATTAACAATTGGTATGTCGGTAGATGCTAATGTGCTTATTTATGAGCGTATTCGTGAAGAAATGCGCACGGGTAAAGGAATGAAACTTGCCATTACCGATGGTTATAAAAATGCTTATTCTGCTATTTTAGATGCAAACGTAACTACATTTTTAACGGCAATCGTGTTATTTGTTTTTGGACACGGACCTATTAAAGGTTTTGCCACCACCTTAATGATTGGTATTTTAACTTCGTTATTTACTGCAATATTCATCACCCGATTAATTTTTGATCGTTTTCTTGACAAGAAGAAAGAGATTAAGTTTTCTACAAAACTTACTGAAAATGCCTTTAAAAACTTAAATATTGATTTTATCGGTAAACGTAAGATTTTTTATGTTATATCAGGCTTAATTGTATTAGTAGGTGTAGCTTCTTTGGCTACCAGAGGTCTGAATAAAGGTATTGATTTTGTTGGAGGACGTACTTTTGTAGTAAAATTTAAACAAGATGTAAATACAGTTGAGTTAGCCAAGGATTTAACAAAACCTTTTGAAGGTAATACTCCTGAAGTAAAAACTTATGGAGGAAACAATCAAGTTAAAATCAGTACTAAATATCTTGTTGATGTTGATGATGCAAGTGCCGACAGCATTGTAGAGGCTCATTTATACCAAGGATTAAAACCTTTATTAGGTGATGAGGTAACTTTTAAAGATTTTATTCATGATTACAGGCAAAGTTCCCGTAAAGTAGGACCAACTATTGCCGATGACATTAAAGTCGCTGCCATTTATTCAATCGTTTTCTCCTTACTGATTATGTTCTTTTATATTTTTGTTCGATTTAAGAACTGGCAATTTGGTTTGGGTGCGATTGCGGCTTTGGCTCATGATGTTACTATTACCTTAGGAATGTTCTCGCTATTGTATGGTTATTTGCCATTCTCATTAGAAATAGATCAAGCATTTATAGCAGCTATTTTGACTGTAATTGGTTACTCATTGAATGATACGGTGGTAGTATTTGACCGGATTAGGGAGTATATTCATGAACATAAACGAGGTACTCGAAAAGAATTGTATAACAGTGCATTAAATAGTACAATCAGCCGTACGGTTATGACCTCATTAAGTACTTTCTTGGTGTTGCTGGCTATCTTTATTTTTGGGGGTGAAGTAATTCAAGGATTTATTTTTGCATTGTTAATCGGTGTATTTGTGGGTACTTATTCCTCATTATTTATTGCGACACCAATTGTTTATGATACCCTTAATGTTTCTGAGAAAATTGAGATTAAAAAGAAAAACTATAACGCGAAGAAGAAAATTAAGCATTAAAAAAAATATTTAATAAACATTAAAAGCCACTGCAATTTTGTAGTGGCTTTTATGTTTGTTATCTTTGCTCAAATAAAGAATCATAATTAGGTTTTTCTAAATTAAAAAAATATTAAAATGACTTCTGTAATTTTATTTATTGGTGGAGCTGAAACTTTTGTGATAATACTGGTTGTGGTATTATTGTTTGGTTCAAAAAAAATACCGGAGGTTGCACGTGGTTTAGGAAAAGGTATCAAAGAGTTTAAAAAAGCAACCGAAGAAATAAAAAAAGAAATTACCGATACCGATATTATTAAAGATGTAAACGATATTAAAAAGAATTTGGAAGGCTAATGGATTATCTTCTTTTTGCTGTCGGGCTGGTTTTATTGGTATATAGCGGTAAATATCTTGTACAAAGTGGTGTATCCATAGCGAGACATTTTAATATACCCACTTTAATTATCGGTATTACAATTATTGCATTCGGAACTTCTGCTCCGGAGCTAATTGTTAGTATTAAGGCAGCACTTACGGGGAGTCCTGAAATAGCTTTTGGTAATGTGATTGGTTCTAATATTTCCAATATTGGTTTGGTATTAGCGGTTACCGCATTAATTATTCCTATTCCTGTTGGTAAAACATCGTGGCGTGTTGATTGGCCCGTAATGATGTTGGCTTCTGTTTTGCTTTATGTTTTTACACTCAATAATGTACTGGGATTTTGGGAAAGTTTTGCTTTATTCGCACTTCTGATAACTTATCTTTTATATTCGGTAAAAACTTCTACACCGGTTGTTCTTGATGAAAAAAATAAGAACAATAAACCCCAATATAAGCTTTGGCTTTCTTTTGTAATTGTGATTGCAGCATCCGTTGGATTGGCTTATGGTGCTGATTTGTTGGTAAACTCCGCAGTAAATATTGCAAGTAAACTAGGAGTCAGTAAACGGGTTATTTCGATTACAATTGTTGCATTTGGTACCAGTTTGCCTGAATTAACGGCATCCATAATTGCTGCACTTAAAAAGCAAACTGACATTTCCATAGGCAATATTATCGGTTCAAATATTTTTAATATTATGGCAGTTTTGGGTATTACCGGTATGATACATCCCATTGAAATTGACCACATTGCTTTTTCTTTTGATATAATATGGATGATGTTTGTTTCCGTGTTATTGTTCCTTTTTATTTTTCCGTTTAAAACGGTTTATTTAAACAGGGTTGAAGGTATTTTGCTATTTTTATCCTATTTGTTATATTTGGCTGCAGTGATTGGCGGATATGACTTTGAATCTTTGAGTAATACATTTCATTTTGCATTACCTTGGCAATAATTTATATTTTTTTAAATGATAGAGGCAAAAAACATAAAAAAATCATTTGGGAAGCTCCATGTATTAAAAGGTATTGATTTCTTGATTAATAAAGGAGAAATTGTATCTATTGTCGGTGCAAGTGGTGCCGGAAAAACAACTTTGCTTCAAATTATTGGTACATTGGATAAACCCGATAGTGGTGAAGTATTGATTAATGGTCAGGGTATTGTTAATTTGTCGGATAAAAAAGTAGCCAAATTAAGGAATGAAGAAATAGGGTTTGTATTTCAATTTCATCATCTTTTACCTGAGTTTACCGCATTGGAAAATGTTTGTATGCCCGCATTTTTGCGTGGGGTAAAGCGCAAAGAGGCTGAAAAAAGAGCCGGTGAACTATTGGACTTTTTAAATTTAAAGAACCGGAATCATCATAAACCCAATGAACTTTCGGGAGGAGAACAACAACGAGTAGCTGTGGCACGAGCCTTAATTAATAAGCCCTCGGTAATTCTTGCCGATGAACCTTCGGGTAATTTGGATTCTGCCAATAAAAAAGAGCTGCATGAACTTTTTTTTCGCTTACGCGATGAATTTAAACAAACTTTTATTATTGTTACCCATGATGAAGAATTAGCGACTATGTCCGATAGAATCTTACATATAAAAGACGGCATTGTAAATTGAGTTTTTAGGCTGATTGTTTTTATTGAAATTTTTACATTACAAAATGTCTGATTCTGAGCTAAAAGATTTTCTTGAAGAAAAATATTTGCAATATAATACTCCTGATTTTATTTTAAGTGATCCGATACAAATTCCGCATCGTTTTGCACGGAAAGAAGATATTGAAATCAGCGCTTTTTTAACAGCGAGCATAGCTTGGGGAAATCGTAAAATGATTATCCGTAATGCCGATAATATAGTCAATATTATGGGCGGTCAGCCTTATGATTTTATAATGAATGTAGGTGATGAAGAATTAGGAAAATTAGCTCATTTTGTTCATCGTACTTTTAATCTCATTGATTTAATTTTCTTTTTTAAAAGCTTACAAAATATTTATCGTAATCATGGCGGTTTGGAAACTGTTTTTACCAAATTCCCGAATAATATCAGGCAGGCTTTAATACATTTCCGTGAGCTGTTTTTTAGTATTCCATTTCCCGAACGTACAGGAAAGCATATCTCAAATGTTGCTAAAAACTCTGCGGCAAAAAGGCTGAATATGTTTTTAATGTGGATGGTACGGCAGGATAGGAGTGGAGTACATTTTGGAATATGGAATAAAATTAAACCCCAATATTTATATTTGCCCCTTGATGTGCATACCGGAAATGTAGGGCGGAAATTAGGACTTTTGACAAGAAAACAAAATGATTGGAAATCGGTTGAAGAAATTACCGGTAAGCTGCGCAAGTTTGATACAAACGACCCTGTAAAATATGATTTTGCTTTGTTTGGACTGGGTGTTTTTGAAAAATTTTAGTTGATGATTTATATCATCCTGTTAAAGAATGTGATAAATTAAAATTTTTCAATATATTTGAAAACAAATCCGTAATAATTTTTATATTTGTCTTAAACTTGCTTTTTATTCATTATGGAAACATTTCATATTCCTGCAGGAAAGGACACGCCTGAAATTTATTTTGGACCGGATATTAATATGTTTCAGATTGAAGGTATATCCTATCCGGCTAATCCAATGGAATTTTATGAACCTGTTTTTATGTGGTTGCATGATTTTTTTTATTCGGCAAAAATAGACAATCCTATTGATTTTAATTTTAAATTGGATTATTTTAATACTTCCTCCTTAAAAAATTTTACAAAACTGCTTCGTATAATTGGTCATAGCCCTGCACGTGATTGTATTACCGTTAATTGGTTTTATGACGAAGAAGATATGGATATGTTTGATGCAGGCAAAAGACTTAAACAATTTGCTAAAACCAAATTTGAGTTTAAAAAGGTGGAACATAGTGAGGAGGGTGAGTGGAATATTGATGAATTATTGGATTAATTCACCTTTGTTTTTACTTGTAAATTAATTTATAGCTTTTATTTTTATTGCTCAAATATGTAAATGTGTGATTAATAGTTGCTTATTGTAAAGGTTCTTGTGAAAGGCTGTAATTTCAGAACAATTGACCCAATATGAATCAAAACGAAGCTTGAAAAAATCTTTACGAAGTAAGAAATCTCTGCCTAAATCCTATTATATAGGAATAAAAAATGTTTGAGCTATTTAAAATTGGAAATAAATAAAAGGCTGTAAATCAAATGTTCGGAATTGATAGATTACAAAAACAATTACAATAACTACCAGAACCATTACCCCTAGCGGTAAATTGATAAAAGCTTGTTTGTACCAATCTTTCCATTTAGTAGGTAACCAATGAATAATATATGCAAAAAGGAGTAAAGCAAATACATTTTTATACGCAATAATCATTTCCCCTACTTTTGAAGCATTAAAAGCATAAACCATCTGATAAATCATTTGGTTGGCTTTATCCATAGTTTCCGAGCGGAACCAAATCCGCGTCATGGTAATGAAATTAAAAGTAATGAAAATGGCATAAAGACGTACTGCCCAATTATGATTTCCACGGAAAGGAGAAATTTTACGCCAAAATTTGTAAATAATCAATCCAACACCGTTTAATCCACCCCAGATAACAAACTGCCATGTATTTCCATGCCATAGTCCGCCCAGTAGCATGGTAATCATAAGGTTTAAGTTGGTTCTGAATTCTCCGTGCCGGTTTCCGCCCAAAGGGATGTATAAATAATCTTTCAGCCAAGTGGATAAAGACATGTGCCAGCGTTTCCAAAAATCGCCTACATGCAAAGCTTTGTATGGCGAGTTGAAGTTTTTAGGCAGCCTAAACCCCATTAACAAAGCAACTCCTATTGCAATATCGGTATATCCCGAAAAATCGGCATAAACTTGCATCGAATAGGCATACAAACCCATCATGTTTTCAAAACCCGAATAAGTCATCGGATTGGAAAAAACACGGTCAATAAAATTTACGGCAATATAATCGGAAATGAATAATTTTTTAAGTAAACCATTGAGTATCATAAAAACTGCCAAACCAAACTCTGCACGGCTTACCGAATATTCCTTGTATAATTGGGGCACAAATTCCGCAGCTCTAACAATTGGTCCGGCAACCAATTGCGGAAAGAATGAAACATAAAATCCAAAATCCAAAATATTTGTAACCGGTTTTATTTTTTTTCGATAAACATCTACCGTGTAACTGATTGTTTGAAAAGTAAAAAATGAAATCCCTACCGGAAGAATAATTTTGTCAATATCAAAATGTCCACCCGTGAATTGATTTGTCCAGAGATTAAAATAATTTACTACATGAAAATTAGTTCCGAATAAATAATTTACCGTATCTACAAACATGTATGAATATTTGAAATAGAAAAGCACGAAGAGGTTGATGAAAATACTTAATGTAACAAAGAGCTTTCGTAGGTTTTGTTGCTCTGTTTTATAAATTGCTTTGGCAATAAAAAAATCAGTAATTGTTGAAAAAATCAACAAAAGAAAATAAATACCGCTTGATTTGTAGTAAAAAAACAAACTTAAAAAGAACAAATAGGCATTTCGGGGAGTTTTTTTCTTGTAAATTATTGAATATCCTGCCATTACCACAGCAAAAAATACCCAAAAATAAAAATGCGTAAAAATTAAAGGTTCTTTGGGGTTAAACTTTAATATTTCAATTAGTTCATCAAACACAATAAGCTATTCGTTTTTTTTCATCAGAATCAATTTTTTAATGATGCTTTTAAATTACTTTTTTTATGCTCTTTCGCATCTAAATAATTGTTGTATGTTTTTATAAAGGCATTAAAAAATAAGTCGCCTTTCAATAAATATCCTTGTGTTGTAAAATGCACAAGGTCTCTTCGCATAAGTTTTTGGTCTAACCAAATTGATGAAGAATTAAATCCACCCATAATTTCATAAAAATCCCATACTCCACAATTATTTTTCTTTGCTACCTCATAAATCACTTTTTGTGCCAATTCCGTATTTTTGTTAGGATATCTGCGAAATAAATAACTGTCGTTAGCTACCGTAGCCATAATTGCTACATATGGTAGTACTTTTTTTATTCGTTTAATCATTTTTTGATAATTAGAACGGTAAAATTCCGGTTTAAACCGTGTAGTATAAGCATCGTTAGTGCCCAGCGAGATTATTACCAAATCAGGATTTATTGCTTTCAGGTGATTTTCAAACAGTGCACATTTTAAAAATGAAGGGAAACTTGCTCCGTTTACGCCCATAGCATAATAAACAAAACCGGGGTCATTGTTTTCAAGTGTAATATCGTATAGTGTAAATCCGGCTTGTAAACTATCTGTTTTTTTTAGCTGCATTTTAAAAGATGTGTAATCCTTTTTAAAATAGTAGGTTGTATATCCCAGTATGCTGTCAATGTGAGTGCTGTCTAATTCCATATTCGGAAAGTCAGGCTGAAAGGACTGTTCTCCTTGTTTGTAAAATATGCGAATTTGGTTAAAATAATAACTGACTAAGCTGTCTTTCTTTAAATCAATCGTAATGCTTGCTGTTGTATCGTAAGTTGTTAATGCAATTCCTGTTAAGCCTAATGTACAATGTTTTTTTCGTTCAACATTTCGGCAAGATTTCCATTTGCCGGTGTAATGTACGGCATATGATTTGGGTGTGTTGGTTTTACTTATCCTGTACGGGAAAACCGAACCACGTCCACCGTTTAGTCCGGGATAATAAGTTTGCAATCGTTCACGCATTCTTCCCGAATAAATATCTGCCTGAATATGAGATCCTCCAATATGAACGATTCGTACTTTTCCTGTTCCGTTAAGAATTAATGTGTCTATTTTACTGAATAAGTGCTTAAAATCAATACTGTCGCCGGGAAATTTAATAATATCTTTATCGTAATGTATAAAATTGTAATAATTAATATTTAGGGGATAATCGTTTTGCGCTTTTAACCCTGTAAAAAAGAACAGGACTAATATTGATACTGCAAATTTTAAAAAACTATTTGTTCGAACTAAGCTGCACTTTTCCTTCATCATTGTTTATTGGTAAACTATTTTGTTTTTTTATAAAATTTTCATAATCAAGCATTAATGCTCTATAAAACATTTTTGCAATAATTTTTGAACCGCGAACGGTAAAATGAATAAAATCTTTTTCAGCCAAAGCTGGTTCAGAAAATACCCAACTCGGCATTGAGTTTTCTCCGCCCATTGCTTCATACATATCCCAAAATGCACAACCTGCTTTAAAACTGGCATTTTTTAAGGCATCACGAATTAGTTTAATATTCGGGTAACTTACATAGGTGTCTTTTTCTTTCATCGACATATCGCCCAAGCCAATAACTATAATGGATACGTCGGGTATTAGGCGTTGAATTGCTTTTATTTGCCTGTAAAAAGAACGTTCATAGAACTTATAATTATCACGCATTCCGGGAGCAACATTTCCTCCAAATTGTAAGATAACTAGTTTAACATTTAATTTTCCGTAAATATTTGCCAATAAATTTTGGTCTGAATTTGTAAAAACAATACCACCCGAGCCACGCAAAGGGATATTGTCCACGGCAATTCCTCTTGTGCCATCTAATGCTAAAGCAAAAATATCAGGACTATCTTCGCCACTAAATTCTAAACGAATATATTTAGGCGGGTTTGGAAACAACCAACGCTTTACTTGTAACTTATTAGAAGAAATCAGCGTATTTTCGCTAAACAATGTTTCTCCTGTATATAATTTTAAATCAAACGGTTTTTCGTTATAACCGTAAAAAAGTCGAGCCTGTGTATATCGCCTAACTCTTTTTACCGAATAAGGGGATGGACTTATGGTTAAAGCTGCCTTGTAAATCTGTCTTTCTTCTTGTTCTATATCTGTTTTTTGTATAGTATCTTTATTATGTACAGATAATTGAATTGTATCTTTGTTTTTTGTTTCAATAATTACCGGTTCAGGGTATTTTATGGGTGAAAACCGACTAAAACTTGCCAATACTCCATACCGTTTATGCCAAACTGTTGAATCTCTTTTTCCGTAGCCGGGATACCTTTTCCAACTACCTTCTGATTCTATAACTGCCGGAGAACGAAAATTGTAGGGTTGAACAGCAGGAATAAGTCCCGGTCCATTTCCTCCAAATTGCGATTGAAGTTTATAGCGAAGATATGAGGTCATTCTATCCGCTTCAATTTGCGAATCGCCATAATGTAAAATTCTAATTAATTTCCCCGATTCAGTCAAAGAAGCAAGTTGTTTGAAAAAAGGGTATAAAGCCGTTTTCCCATTTTTTCCATACTCAATTTTTTGTCTTACTTGTCCTGGTTTAATGTCTATAGGTTGATAATAAACAATACTTGAATCTTTTAAAAAAGCTTTTTCCAGTTGTTTGTCTTCGTTTCTGTCAAGAGTGTCCGGTACTTGATTTTTTGCTATGATTTCGGTAATATCAACATACTTATCTTCTTGCGGCATAAAAGTTTCTTCAAGCGAAGGGAAATGGAGCGTCCAATTTTCCGAGATTTTTAATCCGTCTTTCGGGATAAGCAAAGAGAGTATCAACATCCCGAAAAGAACGGAGAGCATAAAGATTAATATGTTAAATGGTTTCATTAACAGACAGTAGTTTATTAACTTTTCTTTTTAATTTTAATGATTTGTCCGGGTTTTAGCTTACGAACATCTTCATTGGTAAATTTATTTAATTTCATAATGTCTGTATTGCTGACTCCCTGATATTTTTTGGCAATTGTCCAAAGGTTTTCTCCACTTCTTACCGTATGGTAAATATAATTGGGGTCGTATTTATAATTTGGGTTTGTTTTTGTATTTGGTTTGTTTTTATAAACCAGTTTGTTTTTTTCTTCAAAGCTCATGTTGTTTATTTTTTTATAAGTATAAGCTTTTTTGTTTGGAACATAAACCGTTAGTTTTTGCCCAACCCTTATTCTGCTGCGATAACCAATATTGTTCCAATATTTTAAATCGCTTACCCTGACATTGTACCAACCTGCAATTAAACTAAGCGCATCACCTGACTTTACGGTATAGGTGAGTTTTGTTTTGTTTTTTGTTGAAGGTGGTTTGTAACTTGATTTATAAGATGAAGCATAGTAATTCCTTGATGAATATTTTTTAGGTGTAATAACTACTCTTTTCGGGTTAAAATAGATTGAATCTTTATATGAATAGATTGAATCTTCCAAATCAATAAAAGCTAAAGCATATTCTAAGGGTAATCTTAAAGGATAAGCTTCGGTTGTAACAGGAATAATATCTTTTTTATATTGTGGGTTTAAATCACGAATTTGTTCAAGGGGGATTTTTAATACATCGGCAACTTGCATAAAGTGCAGTTTTTTTGTTACCATAATCGTATCAGTCATTATTGGCATTTTTACATCAACCGGTTTTATATTGTGTTTGTCATAATAATTCATAAGGTAGGCAGCACCAATAAATGCAGGTACATAGCCTCTTGTTTCTCTTGGCAGATAAGGATAAATATCCCAGTAGTCACGCTTGCCTCCTGCACGGCGTATTGCTTTGTTTACATTTCCGGGACCGCAGTTATAGGCTGCAATTACAAGTGTCCAATCTTTATACATATCATATAGGTGCGATAGAAACTCTGCAGCGGCTTCCGATGAACTTTCCGGATCGCGCCGTTCATCAACAAAAGAGTTTATCTCTAAATGATATATTCTGCCTGTACTGTACATAAACTGCCATAGTCCTGTTGCTCCTGCTCTTGAAACTGCACGTGGGTTTAGTGCTGACTCAATAATAGGAAGGTATTTTAGTTCTAAGGGTAAGTCGTGTTTATCCAATATTTGTTCAAACATTGGGAAATAATAATCGCTAAGTCCGATAAGTATGGGTGCGGTTCTCCGGCGTGTGTATAGTTCAATGTATCTTCTGATAATTGGATTATAAGGTAATTCAATCAGCGATGGAATTTCTCCCAATCGTTTAATTAAAACCGAGTCGGATAATTGTTTTACATCAGCTTCTTTGGCTGAAACCTTTTTATATTCAATTTCACTGCTTTTAACAGAGTTTTTTACATACCATAAATTCAAGAGACTGTCCAAGTCTTCTTCAATTTGTTTACTTTCATTTTTATCGGCAACTATTGTATCCGTAGGGTTAATGTCTGCATAAGCACTCAATCCAAGTGCTAATAATATAGCTGCCGGTAAAAAAAACCTCTTCCAATTCATAATAAACTCTTTTTTTAATTATTTAATGATAATACAAATTTCAGCCCAAAGCTGTTTTTTGCATTTATTTCTACCTGTTTTATTTGAGGTTCAACTCTCAGACTCAGGTCATCGCTAATGTCAAAATCCATTAAGTTTGCATCAACACTTGCATCAAGAATATTCATCAGGTAAAATACCGAACCGAGTATTATGCTTAAATCTCGATTTCTGCGGTAAAAGTCTTTTCTGTCTTTGAGTAGTTTTTCTGTTATTTGTGGCGACCAAGAAGGAGCGCCATCAGTAGCGAATACTGCATAAGCATTTTTGTAAATTTTGTACTTGAAATTATTATCTTCAATCATGTATATTGATGCGGCAAAAATGGTATAAATAATTGGTATTTTCCAGTATTTTTTATTGTGGGCTTGCCCTAAACCGGGCAAAATTGCCGACATCCACCATGATTTATGGGGATCCCATTCTTTTTGTGCAATAGATGTATTGGTAAGACTGTCAACGGGAATAAGTACTGTGCTGTCTTTTTCTTGGACAATCATTTTAAGTTCTTGATGCGAACTGTCTATTCTTAAAGTATCGGGGAAATCTTCAATTTGAGCAAAAAGATTACTGTGCAATACTGCAAATGCTATTGTTAAAATGTATGTCTTTATATAATTTTTCCACATCTTCAAATTTCTTCATCAACAAAAACACACACTATTTAGCTCCTTTTAACAATATTTCAGTAATTCTGTTAAATTCATCTTCTGAGTTAAAAGCAATTGTAATACTTCCTTTTCCGTTTTCACTTCTTTTTAAATCAACTTTTGTGCTTAGTTGTTTTTTTAAGGTATCGCGAATATCTAAATATTGTTTGGGTAATTCAAATTTAGCAGCTTTTGTTTTTTCTTTGTTTACAGGAAATTTAATTTCACGTACTAATGCTTCGACACCTCTAACGGATAAACCTTCGTTGATTATTTTATAAAAAACTTTTAATTGAGCATCAGGGTTTTCAATATTTATTAAAGCTTTTGCATGCCCCATGCTGATTCTTTTATCGCGAACTCCCACTTGAATTTCTGCGGGAAGTTTTAACAAACGAAGATAGTTTGCAATCGTAGCTCTTTTTTTACCAATACGTTCGCTAAGTTTTTCTTGTGTTAGCTGGCATTCGTCCATTAATCGCTGGTAAGTAACTGCAATTTCAATTGAGTTTAAATCTTCGCGTTGAATATTCTCAACCAATGCCATTTCCAATAATCCTTGGTCGTTGGCATCACGAACAAAAGCAATTATTTTTTTAAGCCCTGCAATTTTTGATGCCCGAAAACGCCGTTCGCCGGAAATTAGTTGAAACTTATCTTCACTAACTTTTTTTACTGTAATAGGTTGGATAATTCCCAGTTCTTTTATGGATTCGGCAAGTTCCTGAAGTGCTTCTTGGTCAAATTCTTTACGTGGTTGAAAAGGGTTTGTTTCAATTTTTGAAATGTCTATTTCGGCAATAGCACTTGTAGAAACAGCTTCTTCAACCGGTCTTTTTTCATATTTGGCATCATCAATAAGTGCACCTAATCCTCTGCCTAAAGCTTTCTTTTTTGCTACCATATTTTGCGTAAGCGTTGTTTATTAAATTGAGTGCGTTTTCTAAAATTAATTTTATTTACTCAATTTTAAATATTAATTAATAAAACTTATTCTACTACTTCTTCAACTTCGTTGTTTTGTAATAATTCTCTTGCCAAATTCAAATAACTCAATGCTCCTTTTGAGCTGGCATCGTATAAAACAACCGGTTTCCCGTAGCTGGGTGCTTCGCTAAGTTTAATGTTTCGTTGAATTATTGTTTCAAAAACCATATCTTCAAAATGAGTCCTTACTTCTTCAACTACTTGATTTGACAGTCTTAATCTTGCATCGTACATGGTCAATAAAAATCCTTCAATTTCTAAATCCTGATTTAATCGGTTTTGAATCATTTTTATTGTATTCAACAGTTTTCCTAAACCTTCAAGTGCAAAATATTCGCATTGAACGGGAATCATTACCGAATCGGCTGCTGTTAAAGCATTCAGCGTTAATAAACCCAGCGATGGAGAACAATCAATAAGCACATAGTCGTAATCGTCTTTGATTTTTTCAATAACATTTTTTAAAACCATTTCACGATTTTCCAAATTCAACATTTCAATTTCAGCACCCACCAAATCAATATGAGAAGGAATTAAATCCATGCCTTTTGTTTCGCTTTTAAGCACTACTTCATGGGGGTCAACACCATCAATTAAACATTCGTAGATGCTGTTTTCGATTTTTCGTAAATCAAAACCAATACCCGAAGTTGCGTTTGCCTGAGGGTCTGCATCAATTAACAAAACCTTTTTTTCTAAAACAGCCAAACTCGCTGCCAGATTGATTGCAGTGGTTGTTTTACCCACTCCGCCTTTTTGATTTGCTAAAGCTATAACTTTTGACATAGTTTTCTATTTTACTTATTATTGTTTAATGCTTATTTACAATACATTAAGCCCTAATGTATGTGTTGTTGTGCAACAAATTTATATATTAATTGCTAAAATACTAAATTTAATTGCAAAGAAATATCAACAAAACATTTAATGTGTTGAAATTAAGTGTCTTATATGTGAAGATATCCTGTTTTAAAATTTCTTAATAAACAAAGAGCCAATAATTATTGCAATTCCAAAAAGTACTACTAAAATTCCTGTTATTCTGTTTATCCAGAACATTTTACGCAAATTGATTTTGGCTTTAAAAATATTTACTAAAGATGTAAGGCTGGTCCACCATGCTGTTGCTCCAATAAATATTCCGGTAATAGTAAGTATAACTTCTTTGTTTTCTTGTGCTTCGTTTAGCCCAAGACCGGCAAAGGCTGCCCCAAAAACAATAATCACTATGGGGTTGGTAAGTGTAATTAAAAATCCGGATATTGCATCGCTAAAATAGCTTCTTTTTTGTGGCTTTGTGTGTCTAAATCTTTTAACCGGGTTAATCATGTATATTCTGATTCCAAGAATCAATACAATTATTCCTCCGATTAAACGAATAATTAGTTTGTTTACTTCCATAAAGTCTCCAATGGCACTGATACTAAAACCTGCTATGATTGCAAACATAATATCAGCTATAGCTGATGAAACTCCTGTTACCAAACCGGATAACATGCCTCTGTTAATGGTGCGTTGAATACATAGTAAGCCAATTGGCCCTACGGGGGCTGTTACTATTATTCCTACAACCATTCCTTTTAATATATATTCAAACACAAGCTTGTTTTATTGATCCTGTTTTTTATCCTTAATTTTGCATGATTTTTTATATTGTGCTAAATAATTCATACTTATAATAGCGTATAAGTGAAGTTTTGCTCAATTACGGATTGTTTAATTATACAAATATAAAGAAATATTGAAAATTAAAAGCCCGACATAGGACTATATCGGACTTTGTGTATTTTACTGTTCAGATAAATGAAAATTTACGCTTTGTTTTCTTTTGTATCGTTTTCTTTTTCTTTATTTTTTTCTTCATTTACTGTGTCTTCCTCTTCTTTTTGCTTTTCTTCATCCTCTTTTAAGTCAATTAAGCCTAAATCAACTAACTGATTGTACCAGTTTACTACTTTTTTTATATCCGAAACATATACTCTGTCGCGGTCATAGTCGGGCAATACTTCTGCAAAAAGGTTTTTAAGTTCATCGGCACTTGATTTATGACCGATGGTTTGTTTTCCGTTTTCTTTTTCAAATATTTTCTTGAAAACATCTTTTAAACTTACTTCTCCTGTTTCTGTATATATTGCAATGTCTTCAAGTGTTGAGATTTTTGATGTAGCAAAAGCCTGCATTCTTTTTTTGTCGGTTAATGATTCTACCACAAAACCGTTTTTTGTTTGTTTAATCAATTTGTATAAACCGCTGTATCCACCAATTGATAAAATACCTTTTAAATCCATTTTTATCTTTTTAAATTAATTTCATCTTTTAAAGCCCAAAAATATAAAAAACATTCTTAAGCCGAAGTTTTTACCGGTAAATAATAATATTTATTTTTGTAATTAGGGTTTGCTGAAAAACGCTAAATGTATTATTAATCAGTATTTTATGTTTGTTTTATAGTGTCGAAATGCAAGGTTTTTAAATACAATGTTCTAAAAAGCTTGCATTTATTATATACAAATCATTATGTTTTTTGCTGCACAGCTGCACACCTCTTTTGTTTTTTGTTCAGTTTGAAGTATTTCTATACATCTGCACTTCACAAAATCCAAAATAGATGCACATCTGA
>JAKIUH010000437.1 GCA_021647685.1 Bacteroidales bacterium | reverse complement strand
ATCGTTTTTAGGGTTGATACCTTCAATAGCATCTACATCCAAAGGGCTGGGTAATAATGCTACAATAGCATCTAATAAACGTTGTACACCTTTATTTTTAAAGGCTGAACCTGCTAAAACAGGAACAATTTTCATATCAATTACTGCTTTACGAGTAACTTCCATGAACTCATCAACCGTAATTGACTCTCTATCTTCAAAAAAGCGCTCTAAAAATTCATCATCAGATTCTGCAACAGCCTCGACTAACTTTTCACGCCATTCTTCAACTGTTTCTTTTAAATCTTCGGGAACATCGGTATATTCATATTTAGTTCCCATTGTTTCGTCATCAGTCCAAATGATAGCTTTGCGTTCAATAAGGTCAACAACTCCACGAAAATTTTCTTCGGCACCAATAGGTATTTGTAAAGGAACCGGATTAGCACCTAACTTGTCTTCTATTTGGCTAACAACATCGAAAAAATCGGCACCGGTACGGTCCATTTTGTTAACAAAAGCAATTCTCGGAACTTTATATTTATCGGCTTGTCTCCATACAGTTTCTGATTGAGGTTCAACACCTCCTACTGCACAAAAAACAGCAACTGCTCCATCCAATACACGTAAGGAGCGTTCTACTTCAACGGTAAAATCAACGTGTCCGGGAGTATCAATAATATTAATTTTGTGCTCTTGATCTTTATACTTCCAATAAGTAGTTGTAGCTGCTGATGTAATGGTAATACCACGTTCTTGTTCTTGCACCATCCAGTCCATAGTAGCTGCACCATCATGAACCTCTCCAATTTTATGGGTAATGCCTGTGTAAAACAATATACGCTCAGTGGTAGTAGTTTTACCGGCATCAATGTGAGCCATGATACCAATATTACGCGTGTATTTTAAATTCGTGTCTTTCATTTTGAATATTCCTTCTCTTCCTCGCTATCAATTACTGTTTAAAATCTAAAAAATGCAAAAGCTTTATTTGCTTCGGCCATTCTATGTGTATCTTCTTTTTTCTTAAATGCTCCACCTTCTTCGTTATATGCAGCTATAATTTCGGCAGCTAATTTTTCAGCCATTGAACGTCCACTTCTTTTACGTGCAAAAAGAATCAAATTTTTTACACTAATCGATTCTTTTCTTTCAGGTCGAATTTCCATCGGAACTTGAAAAGTTGCTCCACCTACTCTACGACTTTTAACCTCTACTGCAGGTGTAATGTTTTCTAATGCTTTTTTCCACACATCGAGTGCGGTTTTGTCTTTACTCGGATTCTTTTTTTCTACAATATCCAAGGCATCGTAAAAAATTTTGTAGGAAATATTTTTTTTGCCGGACATCATTAAATCATTGACAAATCTAGTTACCAGTGTATCGTTAAATTTAGGATCCGGTAAAATAATTCTCTTTTTTGGTTTTCTTTTTCTCATCTCTTACTATTCAATGATTTAAACTATTTTTTTGGTCTTTTAGTTCCGTATTTTGATCGTCTTTGGGTTCTTCCTTCAACACCGGAAGTATCCAAAGCACCACGAACAATATGATAGCGAACACCGGGTAAATCTTTAACCCTTCCTCCGCGAATTAACACGATTGAGTGTTCTTGTAAGTTATGACCTTCTCCCGGAATATAAGCATTCACTTCTTTTCCGTTGGTTAATCTTACTCTGGCTACTTTTCTCATTGCTGAGTTTGGCTTTTTGGGTGTGGTTGTATAAACACGCACACATACACCTCTTCTTTGAGGACAATTATCCAGTGCCGGAGCTTTACTTTTATCAACTAATTTCGTTCTCCCTTTTCTTACTAATTGCTGTATTGTAGGCATAAAGACAATATATTAAATAATTTTCATTCTCTAAAATTGGTCTGCAAAGGTAAAATTTATTTTATTTAAAACAACAAAAAATAAAAAGTTTTTAATAACAATTTTCAGCCTTGCAAAACCGATAAAAATAATACGTTATTTTTCAATAAATTACATATAGTTTACTGTGTAAAATACCTAAAAAACGGCTGCAAAATTAGAAATAATTCTTTAAGATACAAAATGTTTATTGATTATTTTTTACTGTTTTTCTGATTATTGATGAATTTAACACTAAATTGTGTGATAAGGGATATTTATTACTTTGATATAAACCATAAGCACCTTTCTGTACTATACAAAAATGCGGGACATGAAGCTATATGTATGTTTATATATTTTGAAGCGTGCTTGCGGCAGGGATTGAAGCGGTTAGCCCGCAAGGACTTATGCCTGCAAAACTTTTTGCAAAAGAGCGACAAGCGGAGCTACTTTTGCAAAATTAGTTTTGCGGCATAAGGACTGAGGACTATGAGCGAAAAGCCCGTAGCCGCCCTAATTAACATACCTTATATATATATTCACATGAAGCAATAATTTACTTGGGGTATATTATACAACATAGCAGCAAAGTTTAAGTTGCATGTATGCAAAATTTTATTAATTTTGGCAGACTTATAATAGAATATGAAGTTTTTTAATAGAATATGCTTTTAATAAATATATAACTATTAATTTAATTTACATAATTTAAAGTCTTACGGAATGAAAATATATCAAACTAATGAAGTCCGGAATCTTGCCTTGCTTGGCAATGCCGGACTGGGGAAAACCACCCTGGCGGAATCGATGCTTTTTGAAGGCGGTGTAATTAAAAGACGTGGTGATGTTAGCCAAAAAAATACAGTATCGGATTATCACGAAATAGAACATGAACGTGAAAGTTCTGTATTTTCAACTGTTTTGCACACTGAATGGTTGGGTAAAAAAATTAATATTATTGATACTCCGGGTGCTGACGATTTTGTTGGAGGAGTAATATCTGCGCTTCATGTTGTGGATACCGGAATTATGATGGTAAATGCACAGAATGGGGTTGAAACCGGTACGGAGATTATTTGGCGACATACAGAAAATCTGAAAAAGCCGGTGGTTTTTGTCATTAATCAACTTGACCATGATAATGCAAATTATGAAAAAACAATAGAAGATATAAAGCAAGCTTTTGGAAAAAAGGTTACTATTGTGCAGTATCCCGTTAATCAGGGTAATGATTTTAATGCAGTGGTTGATGTACTTTTAATGAAAATGTATAAATGGGGACCTGAGGGTGGTGAACCTGAAATTGTAGATATTCCTGCCGACCAAATGGATAAAGCTACGGAATTGCATAATGAACTTGTTGAAGCTGCTGCGGAGAATGATGAAGAATTAATGGAAATTTTCTTTGAGAAAGAAAGCCTTACCGAAGATGAAATGCGCAAAGGGATGCGTGAGGGTTTAATTAAACGTGAGTTATTTCCTGTT
>JAKIUH010000027.1 GCA_021647685.1 Bacteroidales bacterium | reverse complement strand
ATTATTCTTATCAAAAAGGTATAACAATCCGTAAGTATTGCCTAATAACAGATTATGATCTTTTGTCTCTCCGATAAATTCAATTTCTTGTTCCGGATAAAAAGGAGATTTTATCTGATGAAATATTTTGCCGTCGAACCGGACTAAATTACCATTGAAGGTACCAACCCGAACAGTTCTTTGCTTGATGTTTTTATGGTTAATTCAGACGGCACTCATCCCGAAGATTTAAGCGATTGGCTTTGGATGGCATTTGACACCTATGCAACCGATACTATTCCAAATTCCGGCTATACCTACATTAATCCGTTATATGATTTCTATGGTGAAAACCAAAGGAGAGTAATTGAAACACAAGGAGGTATTGGAGAGTGGGTTTTTAGTTTAGGTGGTAATTATAATGATTTCATACAAATAGGAGCCACTTTTGGAATACAAAATATCCGGTATAAATATACATTAATACATACCGAAAATACTGAAACAGGAGATTTTAAAAGCTTTGACTACACTGAAACAGTCGAAACAAAAGGAGTTGGTTCTAATTTTAAATTAGGAATGATTATTCGTCCGGTACATTTTTTACGTGTGGGACTTGCATTTCACACCCCTACTTTTTATACCCTTACAGACATTTATTCATATAAAATGAGCACTTATTGGCGGACTCCTGACTCGGACGGAAATACGGAATACCATTCAAGTGCCGGTGAATATGAATATACTTATGAATATTATTCTCCTTTCAGAACAGTTGCCGGTCTAGCTTTTGTACTTTGGAAATATGCAATTGTATCGGCAGATTATGAGTATGTTAATTATGGAAAATCACGATTTCGCGCGGATGATTATGATTTTGAAACCGAAAATAACAGTATTAAAGAAAAATTTGGCAACGGACATAACCTTAGAGCAGGTGTAGAAATAAGATTAGCCCCTGTTTATTTGCGTGGCGGCGTATCTTATTATGGTTCGGCAACTTCCCAAAAATATAAAGATACCGGTTCTGTTTCCGGATATTCGCTTGGTATCGGGCTTAAAACAAGAACTGTATATATTGATTTTGCTTTTAATCACTCCTACACAAAAAATAATTACCTATTGTATGAATACGATCAAGGGCTGTCTGAAAATGCAAATTATAAGCTCAGTAAAGACCAAATTAATTTTACCTTAGGTTATAAGTTTTAATATTTTCTTTCTTTACGGATATTCAGATATTTAAGTATTATTTTATTGGTAATCAATATATTACAAATATTATTATTCATTTATCGCTTTTTTTCCTAAATTGATAAACACTATTATACAACTTATCAATTTATTCATTATTTTATGCTTTTTAGCATACCTGCCAAATACTTTAATTCCTAAATTTGCTATTGAAGGTATGAAAACTAAATTAAAAAATTTCGTTGTAAAGTTTTCTTAAGCCAAGGCATTTCTTTTCTCCTGTAAGTATATTTTTACTTAATTTATATATTGTACCTCTGACTTCTGAATGCTTTTCAGCTTTAATAAGCAGTTTACTCCCTTTATCAGTCCCAAAAAAGATAAATTATGTTTAACTTTAAATAATTAGCTATGAAAAGGAATCTTATTTTACTACTCATTCTTATACTTAGTATAAGTATTAAGGCTCAGATATGTTTTCGAAATCAAGACACATTATCTACTATGGTCAGAGCAGCCAACAAAGTTATAGTTGCAGATATTGATGGTGACGGAATACTGGACGCAATAGTTTCCTCAACCGGTAGCGGTATTGACGCAAAACGTTTAGACTGGTTTAAAAACAACAATGACGGTAATAAAAAATTCGCCATCAGTCATCGAATTGATGAATATGCATATGTAAGTGTAGCAGCAGGCGATTTAGACGGAAATGGCAGCATTGATATAGTCTCGGTTGATAAAGATTATTTAGTGCTTGATTGGTTTGCAAATGACGGCGCCGGTAATTTTACGAAAACATCAATACACACATACACAAACTCTGCTAATGCTGATTTAGATGTAGAAATTGCAGATATTGACAATGATGGAGATAATGATATAATCATTAACTATCCAAGTGAGCATATTTTGGAATGGTATGAAAACACTGCAGGAGACGGTACAACTTGGACAGAAAAGGCAATTACCACAACAGACATTAACGATTTTAGTATTAGCGATATTGATAATGACGGAGACTTAGATATTGTTACCGCCCAGATAGGTGACGGACAAGGCAATTTAGTATGGAGGGTAAATATTTTAAAAAATAATGGTAATGCAAGCTCTTGGACGGAAGAGCCTTTCACCAACATAAATTCTATTCCGAAGTGTATCTATACCGCTGATTTGAATAATGACAATTTAGATGATATCGTTTTGGGTACGCAACAATCTAATTCTGACTCGGCAAGAATAATGGAATACATTAATTCTGAAAGCGGGTTTTCTGAGCCTGTAAAAATCTACGCAATTTCAGACTCTCCAAGTAATTTTTTCTTAGATGTACAAACAGCTGATTTAGATTTGGACGGCGACCAGGATTTGATTTTCTCATCAAACGATAATTATGTGCGCTTGGCAAGAAATGATGGTTCGGGAAATTTTAGTGATACAAGTACCATTACATCAACCGTTGATTATCCCATTTCAATTTGTGCGGCTGATTTAGACAGTGTACAAGACATTGATTTGTTGATTGCTTCGCAAAACGACAACACTGTGGGTTATTATAACAATTATACGGCAATAATTACCCAAGACCCACAAGATGCAGCACCTGTTTGTAAGGGCGATACGGTTATGTTTACTGTAAAAGCAATTAATACATCGAGCTATAAGTGGACTTTCGCTGGTGTAAATTATTCATCTGAAATAGAAAATGATACCCTGTTTATTCCTGCAAGGTTCTACACTAAAAGCGATTCGGTTTCTTGTTCAATTATCGGGTTTGACCCCGCATCTTCAAAAGACACTTCGAATTACGCAAAACTATATGTTGATGTTTTTGAGACTGCTGATGCAGGTACTGATAAAGGGCTCTGCGAAGCAAGCAGCAAACAATTATCCGGCAATAACCCGACACATTATACCGGAACCTGGAGCAGCAATATTGCCACGGTTACATTTGATAATAACACGCTTTATAATGCAACAGCACAGAATTTTTCACAAGATGCCATCATGGAAATGTATTGGACAATTGATAATGGAGCATGTGGCATCAGCGTAGATACAATGGAACTGGCAAATTACATAAACTTTATATCCGATGCCGGCAGTTCTGATACTATTTGTAGCAGTCAATATCAATTACATGGAAACACACCACCTTCTTTAAGTATTGCTACATGGACTTGTACGCATAGCGAAGTTACTTTTGACGATGTTCATAAACCTGATGCCCTGGCAAGTAATTTGCCTGCCGGCTCTGCTAATGAATCACCATTCCGTTGGGAAATAAACAATGGTGCTTGTGGTTGGTCTTATAGCAGCATAAGTATTTTCAGAAATGAACAACCTACTGCCGATGCAGGTGTTGACCAAGACCTTTGTAACAAAACTACAGCTTACTTAAATGCAAATCAAGCACCCATAAGAGCAAATGGATATTGGACTTGTTCAAACAATGAAGTAATTTTTCAAAATTCAAGCTTTAACAGCTCAAGCATATCAAATATTCCACACGGAACAACTACATTTACCTGGACACTTGAAATACCGGCTTGCCCAAAAAGTTCAGATGATTTGATAATTAACAGTTACAACAATGTTAATATTGAAACAGAGCCGTTTAATTTAACAGTAACCGAAGGCGAAGATGCACAATTTGGCATCGTAGCTACAGGAGATGTAACAACTTACGAATGGCAGAAAGATAATAATCCCCTAAATGATGATGCCCGTTTAGCAGGAACTGCTACCGATACTTTAAGTATTAGCAATACACAAAGCAGCGATGCAGGATATTATAAATGCATCGTTACGGGCGTATGTAATACAAAAACTTCTAACGAAGTACAATTAACGGTAAACACATCAAGTACCGGTTTTGAAAACCTTAAACAGGCTGGCTTAACAATTTATCCAAACCCCAATAATGGAGTATTTAATATTATTAGCGATAATGAACCCATTGAAATTATAAAAATTTATAATTTGAACGGCGATATTATTTACCAAAACTATAACTTAAATACAAAATCCAATCGTATAGATATTTCATCGTATAAAAAAGGCATTTATATTATGGAAATCTACAAAAACAATAAATTGATTAAATCGAAGGTTATTATTCAATAAAATACCTTATAAAATCCTGACAAGGAAACATTTCTTAATATTATAGTGAGATACATCGCTTTGCTATTTAGTTAATTATCCTTGTCAGGCTTCTTTTTCAAATATTGTTTTTTTATATAGGATTTAAGGTAGCATAAGAATCTATGAATATGATACACACAGGTAACTAATTATTTAATCATAAAACTCATGAAGTACATTGTTTTACTAATTATTATATTTGGAACAGTATTTATCTCTATATTAAGTTCTTGTCATTCAGAATATCTTAACTTGGAAATAAAAACTGATGGCACAATTGCTTGGAATAGAGACAGTAGTGGATTTGCATTTGTAGCAAGAAAAAGATTATATCAAGATCCAAAAGGAATTGCGACATTTCCTGACGGAGGAAGGGTAAAAAATGTTTTTTTGGATTTTTCACTCTATTATTACGATATAAAAAATAAAAACCTAAGCCATTTAACCGGTTTGAACAATTTCTACAATTCATTGTCGTACCGGTGGTTAAGTATTAAACAGGTTCAGTTATCATTAAATGATTCGGTTTTATATTACAAAATGATTGCCCCATATGATTATGATATAAAAAACTTAAAAGAAAGCTCTTCCCAGATTTTAAAAGATATTCCTAAAATCTATAAAATTAATATCCAAACACTTAAAAAAGATACAGTAGATAAAAAACTTTACAATAATTTGTTCAATAAAAAACGAGAAAAATTAACAACTAAAGTCTATAAACGCTATTTAAAAAACTTAAACTGTGCTGATTGGGGCATTGACTTAAAGAAACTTCACCCACAATCGAAAAACACATATATAGATTATCTTGTTAAAAAAGAAGGCAATACCGATTTCAGGGAATGTATTTTTCAGCAAAAGATACCAAATTTCACCAAAAATGAGCGAAATATTATTTTAAATAAAATGCAAAAACAAAAGCAAAAACTTTATGAAAAATATTTGTCTTTTGATGAAAAAAAAGATCCGTATAGAAAAGGAAAAGCAAAGCGTGCCTATGAAGATTATTTATTGTATATAAATGATGTTAAGAAAAGATTATCAAATTATTAACTATTATAAAAGGAGATTTAAAAATGAAAAAACTACCAGTAATTTTAGCAGTTGCATTAATGATTTCAACAAATCTTTTTGCACAAAACAGCCCGGGTACGCCTGACAAAAAAGGATGTAAAGACTATCCCGGAATTAGTCGTTTCATCGGAGCAACAATTCATGATTGTTCTACAATTGACTACGGAATATTTTATTTAGGATTGGACCAACCAATAGAAAGAGACTTCAACGGTCACGGTCAATTTTTTAAAAAATATCTTGAAGTAAAAGGAAAAATCACAAATATCCAATATTTGATTCCACTACAAACAAGTGTTTTAAAAGTTTACGAAAACTATGATAATGCAATGAAAAAAGCCGCTTATAATGTTCTATATTCAGAAAAATCAAAAAATTCCTGTTTTTATCGCGAAGATTATTACGGTGGTAGCCAACCGTTTGTTAATGGTGTTGATGACTTTTATGGGAACAAATGCGATGTGGATTATTATTATACGGTATATGCCGGAGTAAGAGATTCTTTAAATATATATGTGGTATTGCTTGTAGGACAAACCGGCGATGAAATAATTGTTAATCAAAGTGTTATTGAAACTGTTCCTTTGGAGTTAAATTTGGTTTCGGCTGATAATATTGCTCAAAATATTGAATTAACAGGTCATTCTATTTTTTATGATATTCATTTTACTACAGGAAGTGCTGTAATAGATGCAAAATCGGATAATCAGATGAAGCAAATTGCAGAATATTTGAATGCTCATAAAGATAAAAAGTTTTACATTGTAGGCCATACTGATAATGTAGGAGATTTTGCATCAAATATGACTTTGTCAGAGAATAGAGGAAAAGCGGTAATGAATGAACTGGTTTCAAAATATAATGTTGATGCAAATCAGCTTAAAGCATACGGTGTTGCAAATTTATCTCCTGTCACAAGTAATAAAACAGATGCAGGAAAAGCAAGAAACCGGCGTGTTGAAATAGTAGAACAATAAATACATTGCCTAAAATTTGCAAAGATTAAGCCTGCATATTATGCTTTGCATAAGAAAACTTAAGCTGTATTACTTTACGATAGCCTTAAAAATATAGGTTCTAAAGTTTCGCACTTGTAAAAGTATTAAATTTGAGCTGATTATCAAGTCATAAGCTAAGTCAGTAGATATTATAAACACTTGATTTTCATTTCATTATTTTTTTATCCGGCAATTTTGTTTTTTTCAAAGAATATATTCGGGCTGAAAGCCCAAGTTAATTTAGCTTAGGGTAACACCCTAAGTAAAGTCAAACATCACATTCTGCTGCACTGAAAGGGCAATTTATACATTATTAAGCTGTCCTTTCAGGACGATTAGTAGGTTTGGTTCTATCCCAAGGCGTTGCCTTGGGTTATATTAAACTGCCACTTTGTGGCGTTTTTTAAATATTTACTAAATCGAATTTTGTTTGATTTTGAATTTACGCTATAAAGCACTATTAATTAGTTAATTAAACAAGATAAATACTGTACTTTCTTGTCTTTTTTTAGCTCATTTACAGAAAGTTATAATCTGCAAAACTAAAGATAGGTTAATTAAAATTTTCCACAATAGCTTTCAGTGCCTCAGCCTGTGCAGAAAGTTCTTCGGCAGAGGCAGACATTTCTTCGGCTGCTGCCGAGTTTTGATTGGTAATATCGGATAATTGTTGTATTGAATTATTGATTTGGTCAGTACCCGATTGCTGTTCTTTACTTGCATCGGCAATTTCTCTCATACGCTCTGCACTTTTTTCCATTTCGGGTAAACTCCGGTTAAGTGCCTCACCGGCTTGCTTAGACATTTGTTTTCCTTTTTCCGACATTTCATTGATTTTATCAAGAGTGGCTTTACTGCGTTCTGCAAGCGAACGCACCTCTTTGGCTACAACGGCAAAACCCTTACCTGCTTCACCGGCTGCTGCTGCTTCAATAGATGCATTTAAAGATAAAATATTGGTTTGAAAGGCAATGTCGGAAATAGCATCGGTTTCATCAGCAATTTTATTCACCAAATCAATGGTTTGCATGATTACCTGATTGCTTTTTTGAAGTATTTCTGATGATAATTTAGTTTTTTCAAAGGTGTTTTCAGCTTTCTCGGTATTGGAAATAATTGTAGTAAGCATTTCTTCCATTGATGCCGATATTTCTTCGGTTGTAGCTGCCTGCTTGTTAGCACGTTTAGATATATCTTGCGATAGAGAAGATAATTGATTGCCTGCATTTGTTAAATCAAAAGCACTTTGTTTTACTTGTTGAACAATTTCTTTCATCTTTTGATTCTGCTCTTTAATCCGGGCAGCATTACTTGATAAGTCAGAAATAGCTTGATTGATAAAATTTGTAAACAAAAAACTTAGCATAAAAGCAATTATAATGAGCACTTCATAAACAATTACCCCGTGTTTTGTAATATCTTGCAGATTATCAGGTATAAATTTCTGATTTACAACAAACAGACTAACTGTTGATACAATCACTAATACTGCTGAAAATGCTAATATTGCTCTTGAACCAAACATGGCTGCAAACAATATCATGACAAAAAATATGTAAAACTGATATGGAATAATCGATTTATATGGGTTGGCAAACATGGCTATGATTTGCAAAACAATTATGGATATTGAAAGAATGTTGCCTGCTAATTTTTCTCTTCCTAATTTTATAATAAATAAAGAACTTGTGAGTAATCCACCCAAAACAATATCAACAATCATCTCGTTAACAAGTCCTTTAATCAAGTTGTTGAAAAACAACAAAATTATTAATGCAGTTGCAAAAATAAGAATCATACTTAGCGCCTTAGCTCTTTTGTATCGGATACTTGATTTATCGCCACTTAGATTTGCTAAAAAAAAGTCTGTGATTTTTTTCATGTGCTTTTATTTTTTTCGGATATAAATATACGATTATACTTTAATTTCTCCAAACACATAAAATAAGAAAAAATAAAACGCCGAAACAAGATTTGTCCGGCGCTTATTGCTTATGATATTTTTTTAATTAGTCAAGACTATGAAATACTAAGCCACTCCTTAACTTGGGCTCAAACCAGGTTACTTTTGGAGGCATAATCAAATCATTATCCGCTATATTCATCAATTGATCCATACTTACGGGATAGAGTGCAAAAGCTACTTTCATTTCTCCACTATCCACACGGCGTTTTAATTCACCAAGTCCACGAATACCTCCCACAAAATCAATACGCTTTGAACGACGTAAATCCTGAATATCTAAATGGGGAGCTAAAACTTCATTGGTTAAAATAGTAACATCCAATACGCCAATCGGGTCATCTTCTTTGTAGGTACCGGCTTTGGCAGTTAAAGAATACCATTTTCCGCCTAAATACATAGAGAAATTATGCAAACAGCAAGGTTTATATTCTGTTTCACCTTTTTCTTCTATCTCAAAACTGTTTTTAAGTTTCTCAATAAATTCTTGTTCGGATAAACCATTTAAATCTTTTACCACACGGTTGTAATCAATAATGGTCAATTGGCTGGCAGGGAAAAGCACACTCATAAAAAAGTTATATTCTTCATCGCCTGTATGATTAGGATTGTTCTTTTTGCGTTCATTGCCCACCAATGCAGCAGCGGCAGTACGGTGATGCCCATCAGCAACATATTGATATTTAATCTCTTCTGCAAAAATATTTTGAATATCTTTTATGTAGTCTTCGTTTTTAATCACCCAAAAATGATGACCAAAACCATCGTCTGTTGTAAAATCATATTCGGGTAGCTCTTTAATTACTTCATTAACAATAGCATCAATTTTTTCGTTATCACGATAAGTAAAAAATACCGGTTCGGCATTAACATTCGTATTACGAACATGATTCATGCGGTCTTCTTCCTTATCCGGTCTTGTCAATTCATGTTTTTTGATAATTCCGTTCATGTAATCTTCTACTCCTGAGCAACCTACCAATCCGTATTGAGTTTTACCGTTCATGGTTTGCGCATAGATGTAAAAATAAGGTTTATCATCTTGAAAAAACATACCTTCATCAATCAAGTGTTGCAAATTTTCTTTTGCTTTGTCATACACCTGCTGCGAATATAAATCCACATTTTCCGGCAAATCAACCTCAGGTTTTACTACGTGTAAGAAAGAATAAGGGTTGTCTTTCACTTCTTCACGTGCTTCGGCTGAATTCAATACATCATAGGGGCGCGATGCCACCTTGTCCACCTTGTCCTTTTTAGGACGGAAACCTTTAAATGGTCTGAATATTGACATAATTAATACTTTTTTAGGTTTGACTTTTTTAATTGAAAAAATATAAAAAATTTCCCTGACAAGGAGTTGTTTGCAATTAGCAATAAAGTCTTGTCAGGGAAAGTTTTATTTATTTACTTGAAATGTTTTATCACCTTTTTCAAAGAAATTTTTAATTTGCTGTGCAGCTGCCACTCCGGCATTAATATTTGCTTCGGCGGTTTGCGCACCCATTTTTTTAGGAGTAAAAAATACTCTATTGGCAAATTGAGCTTCAAAATCGGCTTTTTTGTCCGGTGCAATATCCGAAATATAGGTGAAATCACTGCGGTCTGTCATCAATTTCAACAGCTCATCTTCATGAATTACTTCTTTTCTTGCAGTATTCACCAAAACAGCATTTTCGGGCATTTTAGACAATAAATCATAGCCTATTGACTGTTTTGTATGCTCATTAGCCGGAATATGCAATGAAATATACTGACATTTGGCGTACAATTTTTCAACGGATTTTACAGGTTTTACTTTATCCTTTTTTATTACTTTTTTCTTTACAAAAGGATCAAAAGCATAAACTTTCATTCCAAAACCTTTGGCAACTTTGGCAACATAACGTCCTACATTTCCATAGGCATGAATACCTAATGTTTTACCGCGCAATTCGGTTCCTGCAGTACCGTTAAAACGGTTACGTGCCATATATACCATCATACCCAAAGCTAATTCAGCCACGGCATTTGAATTTTGTCCGGGGGTGTTCATTACTACAATACCTTTCTCGGTAGCTGCTTGTAAATCAACATTGTCGTAACCTGCTCCTGCACGTACAATAATCTCTAAGTTTTTTGCAGCTGATAATACTTCTTTTGTAATTTTATCACTACGAATAATTACGGCATTTACATTTTCAATAGCTTTGATTAAATCATCTTGTCCGGCATATTTTTCCAATAATTGAAATTCATAACCGGCATTTTCACATATTTCTTTTATATTGTTCACCGCTTGTGGGGCAAAAGGTTTTTGTGTTGCTACTAATATTGTCTTCATGAGTGTATTTTTTATTATTTTTATATTTTGAAATCATAAAGCTGTTTAAATGAAATTTAAACAGCTTTTTCGGTTTCAAATTTATTTTAAGACTTTCTTTTCAAATTGCTGCATTACTTTTACTAATGCTTTTACACTTTTTAAGGGCAAAGAGTTATAAGTAGAAGCTCTGAAACCACCTACCGAGCGGTGTCCCTTGATTCCAATCATGCCTTTTTCTGTAGCAAAAGCCAAAAATTCCTGCTCATGTTCCTTATATTCATCGTTCATTACAAAGCAAATATTCATTAATGAGCGATCTTCTTTTGCAACAGTACCTTTAAATAAAGGATTACGGTCAATTTCATTATATAATAAATCTGCTTTTTTAACGGCACGTTTGTTCATTGCTTCAACTCCACCTTTTTTCTTCATCCAAAGTAAAGTTTGATAAGCTGCATAAATAGGAATTACCGGCGGAGTGTTAAACATAGAACCTTTATCAATATGGGTTTGATAATTAAGCATGGTAGGAATTTTACGATCTACCTTACCCAAAATATCATTTTTGATAATTACAAAAGTTACACCCGATGGGGCAAGATTTTTTTGTGCACCGCCGTATATAATATCGTATTTTGAAACATCTATTTTACGGCTAAAAATATCCGAAGACATATCGGCAACTAAAGGAACACCAAAATCAAAATCTTCTTTAAATTCTGTTCCGTAAATTGTATTATTAGTGGTGATATGAACATAATCAACATCCTTTGGAACATTGATGTTTTTAGGTAAATGAAAGAAATCATCGGCTTTGATTTCATGAACTTCGCCAAATAATTTAGCTTCTTTAACTGCTTTTGTTGACCATGTTCCGGTATTGATATAAGCCGCCTTAGTTTTCATTAAGTTATAGGGCACCATAGCAAACTGCATACTGGCACCACCGCCAAGAAACAAAACAGAATATCCTTCGGGTATTTCCAATAATTCTTTAAAAAGTTCTTGTGTTTTTACAATTACGTCATCAAATTCTTTACTCCGGTGCGATATAGAGGCTAATGAAAGACCGGTTCCTGCAAAGTTTTTTAAGGCTTTTGCAGTTTCTTTTATTACTTTTTTGGGTAAGATAGAAGGTCCTGCGTAAAAGTTGTGTTTTTTCATTTTTTTTGATTTTAATTAAAATTTAACGATAATTTAGTTATTGCTTATATTTTAGTGCAAATTTGCAAATAATATTTTAATATTTCTTATAAAATGAAATGATATAAATCATATTATTGAACATATAAAAGGCTGTATCATTATTGTATTGTATTAATCCCATATATTATAATGTATTAGTCGTGCAAATTTTTGCGATGCATGTTTGGTTTGTGCTCAAATATGCAAAGCTACTTGCATCGCACAGAACACGCTTAATTTTTTACCTATGGCTTTGCCATAGGCTATTGTAAATTAGTCTTTCAGACTAAATGTTTAATCTGTGTCTATCCATAAAATCATCGAATTAAAAATTTATCCTTTTGCGATGCATGTTTGGCTTGTGCTCAAATATGCAAAGCTACTTGCATCGTAAAGAACACTCTTAATTTTTCACCTATGGCTTTGCCATAGGCTATTGTAAATTAGTCTTTCAGACTAAATGTTTAATCTGTGTCTATCCATAAAATCATCGAATTAAAAATTTATCCTTTTGCGATGCATGTTTGGTTTATGCTCAAATATGTAAAACTACTTGCATCGCAAAGAACACTCTAAATCTTTCACCTATGGCTTTGCCATAGGCTATTGTAAATTAGTCTTTCAGACTAAATGTTTAATCTGTGTCTATTATCCCTGACAGGGTTTTAAACCCTGCTAAGGATAAAATTTAACAAGCAATTATTAGTAAAACAGATACAATTAATGCTTAATTCCTAATAAATCAAGCATGAAAGCATACTCCAAAGCCGTTTCTTTATAACGCTTAAACCTGCCGGATGCTCCGCCATGTCCGGTATCCATATTAATCGTTAACAAAAGTAAATTATCATCGGTTTTCATAGCTCGTAGTTTAGCTACCCATTTTGTAGGTTCAAAATATTGAACTTGCGAATCGTGCAATCCTGTTGTAACCAGCATATTGGGGTAATCTTGTGCTTTTACATTGTCGTAAGGTGAATAAGAGAGCATATACTCATAATACACCGAATCGTTTGGATTACCCCATTCGTCATACTCACTGGTTGTGAGCGGGATACTTGCATCAAGCATTGTTGTAACTACATCCACCCAAGGCACTTGTGCAATAATGCCTTTATATAAATCAGGACGCATATTGGCAATGGCTCCCATCAATAATCCGCCGGCACTTCCGCCCATAGCAAACAATTTATTGGGATTTGTATATTTTTGCTCGATTAGATATTCAGAGCAAGCGATAAAATCGGTAAAGGTATTTTTCTTTTTCAATAATTTTCCATCTTCATACCATTGGCGTCCCATTTCCTGACCACCGCGTACATGAGCTATGGCAAATACAAAACCTCTATCCAGCAAACTTAAACGCACCGAACTAAAATAAGGGTCCATACTGTATCCGTATGAACCATAAGCATATTGTAAGCAAGGACTGTTTCCGTCTTGCTTAAATTTATCCTTCCGGTAAACCAAAGAAATGGGAATTTTTGTTCCATCGTTTGCAGTAGCATATAATCTTTTTGCTTCGTAGTTTGAAGGATCAAAATCACCTAAAATCTCATCACGTTTAAGTAATGTTTTTTCTTTGGTTTTCATATTAAAGTCATACACCGAATTTGGGGTCGTTAAGGAAGTATATCCGTAACGCAAAATGTCTGTATCAAAATCCAGGTTAGTAGTAGTCCAAGCACTATAGGTTTCTTCACCAAAATCTATATAATAATCAGATTCATTATTTTGATTGATGACCCGTATTTGATTTAAACCGTTTTTACGTTCCGACAGTACTAAATAATTTTGAAAAACATCAACATCTTCTAATAAAACATCAGTACGATGCGGAATCACTTCTTTCCAGTTTTCTTTTAAGGTTTTTGTATCGGGTGTTTCCATTAAACGGAAATTTTTTGCATCAAGATTAGTCAGAACATAAAATTTATCTTGAAAATGAAAAATACTGTATTCCAAATCATTTTCTCTTGGCTGAAAGACTTTAAATTCAGGCTTATTATCATTTGCATTTGCTATCTGATATTCAGATGACAAGGTGCTTTCAGAACCAATAACTAAAAACTTTTTTGATTTTGTTTTATAGACAAAAGTGCTGAATGTCTCGTCTTTTTCTTCAAAAATCAGCTTATCTTTTTCCTGTTCAGTACCTAATGTATGCCTGAAAATTTTATTTGAACGCAATGTTTCAGGGTCTTTGGTGGTATAATAAAGTGTTTTATTATCATTTGCCCAGGTGGAGCCACCGGTAGTTACAGAAATTTTATCCGGTAATAATTCGCCCGTTTCCAGATTTTTAACATAAATAGTATATTTTCTTCGGCTAACGGTATCTACGCCAAAAGCTAAAAGTTTATTATCTTCACTAACATTCAATCCCACAAGCTGATAATAAGCATATCCTTTTGCCATTTCATTTACATTAAGCATTACCTCCTCATCTGCATCCATACTGCCTTTCTTCCGGCAATAAATAGGATATTCACCCCCTTTTTCGTAACGTACATAATAAAAATATCCGTTCTTTTTATAAGGAACTGATTCATCGTCTTGTTTTATACGGGCAACAATCTCATCGTACAGTTTTTTCTGTAAATCTTTGGTATGTGCCATTACAGAGTAGGTATAAGCATTCTCAGCCTTTAAATACTCAATTACTTCAGGGTTCTCACGTTCGCGTATCCAAAAATAATTATCAATTCGGGTATCACCATGAATACTTAATTCTTTCGGGATTTTTTTAGCAACCGGAGGCTGAGGTTTTCTCATTTCTTTGTTTTCCTTACAAGCCATACTTGTTAATATCATAAAAATTAATAAATAAAATACTTCCTTTTTCATGTTAATAGGTTTTAAAGTTATCGTGCACGAAGTTACAAATAAAAGCTAAAATGAGCGATTATAAACTTTGAAAATTAAAACGGATTTAATATGCCGGTAAAACTTGTTTTGAACAAGCTCTATTCATAAAGGTATTTATAATTTTCTTTGTTCCTAAATGCTTCTCTTTATATTCAAAAAGTTGTATTCATTATGAATTATGAATTTTTTGCAAAGTCTTGTAATGCGGGATGGGGGTTTACCTTAGTGAAATTATTTTGGGCTAAAGCCCGGAGGTAATATAAACATACCCCCGACTTAAAAGTCGGGGGTATTGAGTATGTTGATATTCAGAGGATTGTATCTTAAAGGATATATTTAGATTATAATGTAACCACAGCTTGAAACATCACATTTTTTTTTGCCGGATTAATAATAAATGCACCGGATAATGGTAAAGAGAATTTATCACTTATTTTAATCTCTTTACTTGCTTTTAAACCAATATTTACAAAATTAAAACCATCAGAATAATAAGCTGCAAAGGGCGTAAAACCGGCAAATAACTGTGCATCGACATTTTGAACATTAAAATCATAAGAAAACTCTATATATGTCGAATATTGATTATTTAAATTGGCATCAATATCTGCTCCGGTAAAGAATACACCTACGAGCAAATTAAGTGGTAAATTTTCAAAATTCCCAACTTCAATAATCGCTTCTAACCAATGTTGCGTTGTTTCCTTGTTCCAGTCAAAATAATCAACATAGTCCGTTAACGAATTATTTGGATAGAAATAGTCATATAAAGTAAAAGTAAAATTACCCGTATTATAAGACAAGTATAAATCAATTTCTTGAACCGGTTCATACCCAAATGAATACGATGCCCACGTTCCTATGGTAAACCCTTTGTAATCAACCGATATTGCCGGCTGAATAGCAGGTGTTTCACTCAATTTTTGTCCGCGCCAAATATAACGACTCACAAAATCGGCATTTATGTTTGAGTTAAAATCAGAACTTTTTTGTTCTTCTTGGGCAGTTATTCCCATTGAAATGAAAAAACAACTAAATAAAATAAGGTATTTAAAATTTTGTTTGATATTCATAATAAATAGAAAAAAATAGGTTAATGAATTTAAGTGTTCGAGTGAAAGCATCACCCTGTAAGAAATAATGAAAGCTTAATAAAAAGAACATAAGTACTTGCCTGTGAATTTCAGAACAACTGACTCATGTGCCTTTATAGTATTAATAATCAGCATAAAATGGTTTATCCGATGGGATTTAAGAATGAACCCTTTTTTGCATCAAAGGTGCTGGATACAAACAATTTTTTATTGTAGTCGGAGTGCAACTTTGTTAATTTATTGTATATATTAACTATTTTGATATAGTTTTCAATTTGCAGTCGTACCCCGAATTTAGTTCGTAAAATTTATTTTTGAGCTCATTTCTATTCCCACCGGGGCAGTTGTTCTGAATTTATTGTTAATGAAAATTTACAGGCAAGTGTCATGTCAAGTGTGTTTTGTCGTATAAGTTGAAGTTATTTTTGTGTAGAACAAGGCAAAAATTTTTAGCATAGCAGTAGCTATGATTAAAATTTTTAACAAAGTTCTACGCAAAAAGAACGAAACTTGGTATGACTAAAACATGCTTGACATGACACTAATATCATTTTTAATGTTTAAATTGCAGCACTGCCTCTTTCACCGGTACGTATGCGAATTACTTCTTCAAGCGACTGAATAAATATTTTTCCATCACCAATTTCGCCATCACCCTGTGAACGTGCTGATTTGATAATTGCATCTACCGTAATATCTACAAATTCGTCATTAACGGCTATATCAATCCGTACTTTGGGATTTAAATTTGGAATCATTTTTTTTCCACGATATATTTCTTCGCGCACTTGTCTTCCAAAACCCGATGCACGGCTAACGGTTATACGTGTAATTTCAGCCTCAATGAGCGCCTCGCGCACCATATCAAGTTTTGATTCACTAATTATTGCGGTTATTAATTTCATTTTTTTAGATTTTTAAGGATTATAAAATTAATTAGGGTTTAGCATTCCATAGCCTCTTTCTCCATGATAAACGGTATCCAATCCCTTCATTTCTTCAATATCTGAGGCTCTGAATTTGGTAATTTTGTTTACTACAAAAAGAATAATCAATGTAGCAACAGCTGTATAGCTTATCGCAATTAATACAGCAACTGTTTGAACACCTAATTGTTGCCATATCGTCCAAATACCTCCATTGGCAAGAGCTGCATCTGCCATCCAACTATCTCTGATAAAGAACACTAGAAATATTGCACCCACAATTGCAGCAATACCATGAATACCAAAAACATCCAGTGTATCGTCTAAATTAAAAATATGCTTTTTGCTAACAAAAATGTAGCTGGCAAGCGATGCAAAAAAGCCAAGAATTATTGCTGCATAAGGTTGAACAACGCCGGCAGCTGGTGTTATCACCACCAAGCCGGCTAATATACCACTAATAAATCCAAGAACGGTAGCTTTTCCTTGATGTATTGTTTCTGCCAATATCCATGCAACGGCACCTGCTGCTGCGGCAACTTGTGTTACGGCTAATGCCTGCGCGGTAGATAAGCTCGAAGATACACTACTTCCCGCATTAAAACCGAACCAACCTACCCATAATAATCCTGCACCAATAACGGTCATTACCAAATTATTGGGTCTGGTTAAAATATTCGGAAATCTTCGACGCGGTCCGATAAATATAGCTGCTACCAATCCTGCAACTGCAGCACTAATATGCACAACTGTTCCTCCTGCAAAATCAATTGCTCCGTTTGCGCCAAGGTTAAATAAAAAGCCGTCCTCTGCCCACACCCAATGGCATAAAGGATTATAAACAAAAACGCCCCATAGTGCAATAAAAAAAACATAGGCTTTAAACGAAACCCTTTCGGCAAATGCTCCCGCAATAAGTGCCGGGGTGATAATAGCAAATTTTCCTTGAAACATAGAAAATACATATTCAGGAACTCCTCCTTCCATAATGTTAGTGTCAATTCCTGACAGTAAAAAATAATCAGAGTTCCAGCCAAACCAACCACCTAAGACATTTTCTCCAAAACACATACTATATCCAACAGTAACCCACAAAATCGTCATTACACCCATTGCTGCAAAACTGTGCATCATAGTACCGAGAACATTTTTTGTTTTCACAAGACCACCATAAAACATGGCGAGACCGGGAATCATTAAAAGTACCAGGGCGGTAGAGGTTAGCATCCAGGCAGTTGCTCCAGAATCAATTTCAGGTTGTCCTTCTGCAAATACATTTCCGGACATAAAAAGTATTAGAAATCCGAAAATAAATGTTTTTTGCCAATTTCTTTTTTTCATATTTGAGCTGTGTTTTGTTATTATTTTAATAAAATTAGAGGAAGACTAAAGGCTTGCCATCGATACTCAAAATTACATTTTTATCAGCAAAACTTATTATTCTTGATCAATTACTTACTAAAAACTTGCATTTTTAAGTTTTCGATAGATTTCCACCCTCATTATTAACCACATAATTGAATAGTTGCAAATATTAAAATTTTTATTGTAAATTTTATTGTTGAACTAAGATCGGCAGATGTGATGCTAATTCTTTTGCAGTGCTCATGGACTAAATTAAGGCAAACTTAATTTTAGCTTGTTTTTACTTTCTTTAGGTTAGCAAAATACAGTACTTTATAATTTTACGCCAACACCATGTCGTTATAAACGTTTGTAAGTTTGATCAATGACCTATAGTTTCTTTTTAATATATTAACCGAACTCCAATATCAAATACTACCTCCCTTTTGTCTTGGCTTTCGATGTAATTCCAATGACTATAAATTGATATTTTTTTAGACAAACAATTTTTTTGATAGTTCACTTCCTATTATTATTCGCCTATGTACTAATTGTCACATAAGTTGATTATATTTCATGATTAATCATGAAATCAATAAAAATCAACGACAGTTTAGAAATAAATAAATCTGGGTTTTCTGGACCAAGGGAAAGTTCAAATTTTCAAAATTTATCGGAAAGAGAGATTTGGTTAGATTTTAAAGAAGGAAGTGACTCTGCTCTGTCGTATATTTATCGAAATTATGCTAATCATCTATTCAATTATGGATGTCAAATCAACAACAATGAAGAACTAGTAAGGGATTGTATTCAGGATTTGTTCATTGATATTATCAAAAGTCGAAAAAAATTGGCAGATGTTAATGTTATTAAATTTTATTTATTTACATCCCTTCGAAGAAAAATTATAAGAAAACTAACGCAACGAAGAAAACGTCCGACCGAAGAAATAACTGATCAAAATGAATCTCAGTTTGAAATCATAAGTTCTACAGAGGTTGTTATGATAAATAAGCAACTCACAGTAGACAAATGCAGAATGTTAAATAGTGCTTGTCAAAAACTTACAGTAAAGCAACGTGAATCAATTTTACTGTATTTTTATGAAGGGTTTTCCTACAAACAAATAGCAGAGATCATGGGTATGGGCAAAGTGAAATCTGCACGCATATTGATATACAGGGCACTGGGGGTTCTTGAAAACACTCTAATTAAGGTAAAAGATAGACTATTTTTTTTCTTATTGTTTTTTATAAATTCAATTTTGTAGCACCCTACATTTTCCAAATAATTTATTTTTTGTAGTCATTTGGTACTTACCTGACTCTTTTTAATTATGAAGGAGAAACCAATTCTAAGAGATTTTTTAAAAGATGACTTTTTTATAAAATTGGTTAACAGTCCAGATGCAAATACAAGGCATTACTGGAAGAGTTGGTTGGCGCGACATCCCGAACGTCAAGAAGATTTTGAGCTGGCTAAGCATTTCGTTCATTCTATAAAATATAAAAATCCAAGAAAATTATCTGAATCAGATTACAATAAATTATTTACTCAAATAGTAAAATTCAAAAAATTAGAGGACGAAAATGATTCATATAACATTTTGCCTAAAAAAAGAAAGCTATTTGCATTTATTGCCTGGACTGCGGCCATCATTATTTTTCTGATCACATTTTCATTTAGCGTAGGATACTTTATCCCAGATAAAAAACCAGTTGAATTATCTATTCATGAAGAACTAATTGAGAAAATATCAGATTATTACGACCGGTATGGGATTTTTGAAACCACTGTGGTGACCCGCTCAAATAAACGGGCAAACCTGTACAACAAAGGTATCCGAAACTCTATCCTTTACAGAGAAGAAGAGATATCAAAGGGCGATTTACTGATGGTAGTTAAAAATAATTATTACTGGGCAAGCAAAAACGAAGAATTGAATTTTATTGCCAATGGGGATTTAGCCGAAATTGTTTCAATTCACGGATTTGAAGAACTTTATGGTTTCCG
>JAKIUH010000436.1 GCA_021647685.1 Bacteroidales bacterium | reverse complement strand
CGTCAAGAAAATGCAATTAGTGATAAAGATACTTCGTATAAGGTAATGCCTTTTGATTCACTGGAAGCAAAGGCACGCCAACAAGTTGCCGAAGATTATAAACAGATGTTTCGCAGACTGCATCAACAAACCGAAAAAGATAGGATGAACGCATATTTGAATGCCTTTGTTCAAAGTTATGATCCACATTCGGAATATATGTCGCCTAAGGAAAAAAAGAATTTTGACATTCGCATGTCCGGTCAGTTTGAGGGAATTGGTGCATCCTTACAGGAGTTGAATAACGGATACATAAAAGTAGCAAGAATTATTCCCGGAAGTGCTTCATGGCGACAAGGAGAATTGAAAGCCGGTGATATAATTTTAAAAGTTGCGCAGGGTGATAAAGACCCAATCAGTATTGTTGGAATGCGTTTGGATGATGCAGTGCAATATATTCGTGGGAAAAAAGGAACAGAAGTACGACTTACCGTTAAAAAACCGGATAACTCGATAGTGGTAATTCCCATTGTTCGCGATGTGGTAATTTTGGAAGAAACTTATGCAAAATCAGCAATTTTGAAAGATAAAAATTCAAATTTTAAAGCGGGATATATTTACTTACCTTCTTTTTATGTTGATTTTAAAAATCGTAATGGAAGACATTGTTCAAAAGATGTTGAAATTGAGATAAATAAGCTAAAAAAGGAGGGTGTTGACGGAATTATCCTTGATTTGCGCTATAATGGCGGAGGTTCATTGCAAGATGTTGTGGAAATGGCGGGCTTATTTATTGATAAAGGACCCATTGTTCAGGTTAAAGGAAGATATGGAAAGCCTTATATTTTAAAAGATTCAGATCCCAAATTACAATACGAAGGTAAGCTGATTATTATGGTGAATAAATTAAGTGCTTCGGCATCAGAAATTATGGCTGCTGCCATGCAGGATTATGGAAGAGCTGTTATTGTGGGAAGTCCGGTAACATACGGAAAAGGAACCGTGCAGAAAATTGTTAATTTAGACCAAATGCTGAATAGAAATTATGACGATTTAAAACCTCTGGGTAATATGCGTTTGACGATTCAAAAATTTTATCGTATAAATGGTGGGGCTACACAATTACGCGGTGTGAAAGCCGATATAATTTTACCAGATATTTATGCAGGTATTGATATTGGTGAAAGTGAATTGGACAACGTAATTCCTTGGGACGAAATTCAGCCTGCACAATATACGAAATGGAAGCATCCGATTACGAATCTTGATGAAGTGAAAACAGAAAGTGCTAAACGTGTCAGTGCTAATAAAGATTTTAATTTAATTAAACAGAATGCGCAAAGAATGAAAGAACAGAAAGAAAATACCGTTGTTAATTTAAATTTGGAAAAATATAGAGCAAGTCAGAAAAAAATTAAGGAAGAAACCAAAAAATACGAAAATGTATTTAAAGAAAAAACTTCTTTGCAAGCATTAATATTATCTGCCGACCGGGAACAAATGCAAACTGATAGTATTAAAAAAGCATCTTTTAAAGATTGGACAAAAAATATAGAAAAAGACGGTTATATTGAAGAAACCGTTAAAATTTTGGAAAGTTTAAAATAAAAAGATTTTTAAATCCTTAACGTAAAGCGTTCAAATTGTCGACAAAAAGGAGACATTTGAACGTTTTTTTTTAGTACAATTAGAGTATGAAGATGCTAAATATTTTGTAGTTCAGAATAACTGAGCTGTATATTGATAATCAATATTTTATATTATGTTAAATAGAATTTAGGAATAACACTAAGGTGCGGAATACAAACGATTTTTTATCTGCAGATTCATAGGATTTACACAGATTTTTACTTTGTAAAATTTATTTTTTAGTCCTCTCAATTCCCATTGTACCGGATGTTCTGAAATTTTAACAAAACTTTAAAAGTATTTCTGAAATTTGAAAATATTTTGAAGTCTTGACACTTTTTTAAAGATTTTTCAAAATAGCTTGATTAATTTTTTTAACTAATCCGGGACCTTCGTATATAAAACCGGTGTAAACTTGAACAAGGGCTGCTCCGGCTTCTAATCTTTCAAGTGCATCTTCGGCACTCATAATTCCGCCTACGGAAATTACCGGAAAAGCATTTTCTGATTTTTTAATGATGTAACGCAAAATTTCTGTTGAGCGATTTTTTAAAGGAGCACCGCTTAAACCACCGTCACCAATTTTTTCAATATAGTCTTTCGGGTAGGAGATATTTTTTCGTTCAATCGTTGTGTTTGTGGCAATGAGTCCGGCTATTTTAGTTTCTTTTACTATTTCAATAATATCGTCTAATTGTTCAAAACTTAAATCGGGCGCAATTTTTAATAGGATTGGTTTTGGTGTATTTTTTTTATTATTAATGTTTTGCAGGTGTTTTAGCAATTTTGTAAGCGGTTCTTTTTCTTGTAAGTCTCTTAAATTAGGTGTATTTGGCGAACTAACATTTACTACAAAATAATCTACATATGGAAGCAGGCTTTTAAAAGCTGTTTCATAATCTGAAATTGCATTTTCGTTTGCTGTGATTTTGTTTTTACCAATGTTGCCACCAATAATAATTTTTGATTTTCTTTTTTTCAGATTTTTAATTGCTGCATCAACTCCTTTATTATTAAATCCCATACGATTAATTAATGCTTTGTCTTTGGGCAAACGAAAAATTCTGGGTTGCGGATTACCCGGCTGTGCTTTAGGGGTTAATGTTCCTATTTCAACAAAACCAAAACCCATATCACCAAGCAGGTCAAAAGCTTCGGCATCTTTGTCGAGTCCGGCTGCTAATCCTACAGGATTGGGAAATTCAATACCAAAAACTTTACGTTTTAGTTTTTCATTATTGATTTGAAAACTTTTTTTCAAAAAAAAAGAAGTTCCGGGAATATACTTACTTAGTTTGAACAAACTAAATGTTAAATTATGAATGGTTTCCGGTTGAAATTTAAAAAGTAGTGGGCGAATAATAGATTTATACATTGCAAAATTTTTTTGCAAAAATAAATTTTTAATTCTAATTTCTTTTGATTTTTTGCAAAGTATTTTTTTGTCAAAATTTGAAAATAAGTTCTAAAAAAGATTACTTATTTTACCGCTTGAGAATTAAATATATTATACCATAAGTCGATTGTTAAAAAAATATTCAATTCTCAGGCACTTAAAATTATGATTTTTTACTCGTTTTTTTGGGGCTTAGTTCTTCAAAAGTGCCGTCGTCAAAGAAAACCACGATGCGTTCTATATTCTTTACTTGTGGTATTGGATTGTTTACAAATTGAACCGGATTAGAAGAATTTTCATGTTTTTCGTGTGTTTTTTCAGATTTTTCTTCTATCTG
>JAKIUH010000435.1 GCA_021647685.1 Bacteroidales bacterium | reverse complement strand
TCTGACTAACTTAAACAGTTCTATTTATGTCTTTTTTCAAGAACTGCTACTACATCATTTAAGCGAAAACCTTTTTGATTGAGCAATACTAAATAATGAAACATTAAATCGGCTGCTTCGTTTACAAATAGTTTATCGTTATTATCTTTTGCTTCAATAACAAGTTCAATAGCCTCTTCTCCAACTTTTTGGGCAATTTTATTTATTCCTTTGTCAAAAAGGCTTTTGGTGTACGATTTATCCGCTGTAGAATTTTTCCGGTCTTCAATCACTTTTTCAAGATGTGTTAAAAATTCAGTTCCCCCGCGGTTTTCTTCTGCCCAGCAAGTATCCGTTCCTGTATGGCATACGGGTCCTGCCGGCTCTGCTTGGATGAGCAAAGTAACATTGTCACAATCTACTTTTATATCTTTCAGATATAAGAAATTACCTGAAGTTTCGCCTTTTGTCCATAAAGTATTGTGTGAGCGACTGTAGAAAGTTACTTTACCGCTTTCTTGAGTTTTTTTTAATGCTTCTTCATTCATATAGCCGAGCATCAGTACTTTACGGGTACGGTAATCTTGTATGATTGCAGGAACTAAACCGTTTTGCTTTTCAAAATCTACTTTCATTTTTATTATTTTTTTGTATTTTAAATTATTAGTAATGATATGTTTTAAGTCATCAGATGAATATTTTTTAAACAAGCAAAGTTTTTATAAGTTTGATTATCCGGTTATTTGAGATTCATCAGATGACTTAAGAGGTATGCGAACCGGAATATTTTTTTTAGATAGAAAGGTTTTGAGTTCGGGTACAGGAATTTCCCCGAAATGAAAAATGCTTGCTGCAAGTGCTGCATCAGCTTTACCTTCTGTAAATATTTCATAAAAGTGTTCTTTTTTACCTGCGCCTCCCGAAGCAATTACCGGAATATTTAATGCTTCAGATATTTTACGGGTAATATTTACCGCAAAACCGTTTTTAGTTCCATCATGATTCATCGAAGTAAGCAAAATTTCCCCTGCACCACGTTGTTCGGCTTCTTTTGCCCATTCAAAAGCCTCGATATTGGTTGCTGTACGTCCTCCGTTCAGGTAAACATACCAGTCTTTACCATCAAAACGGGTATCAATAGCCAAAACAACACATTGACTGCCAAAATTACCGGCTAACTCGTTAATTAAGGCAGGGTTTTTTACTGCTGCCGTGTTAATCGATATTTTATCTGCACCGTTGTTAAGCAAAACAGAAACATCTTTTACGGATTTTATGCCACCTCCTACCGTAAAAGGAATATTCAAATGAGCAGCAATATCTTTGACTAATTCGGCTAAAGTTTTGCGGCGCTCTACCGTAGCGGTAATATCTAAAAAAACCAATTCATCAGCACCTTGCCGTGCATAGGCTGCTGCTAATTCCACAGGGTCGCCGGCATCGCGTAAATCAACAAAATTTACACCTTTAACAGTGCGTCCGTCTTTAATGTCCAAACAAGGAATTATTCGTTTTGTCAGCATATTTGTAATTTATTATTAAACTAAATCTTTTAATTGTATTTTTCCTTCATAGATGGCTTTTCCGATAATAATACCCGAACAGCCGGCTTTTTCCGCTTCATAAATATCTTTCACGGAACTTACTCCACCCGATGCAATAAGTTTTAAATCAGGGAAACGCCGGTGAATTTCGGAATACAAATCAATAGCTACTCCCGTGAGCATACCGTCGCGAGATATATCGGTACTGAAAACTGTGGAAATGCCTTGTTTTATTTTCTCTTCGAGAAAATCAAAAATATTTATTCCGGTAGTTTCTGTCCAAGCTGCCACTGCCAATTTATACTCTTTAACATCAGTTCCTAATAAAATTTTATCTGCACTAAAAGTTTCAATCCAGTGTTTAAAAACTTCGGGTTGTTTAACGGCAACACTTCCCACCGCAACGTATTGCGCCCCGGCATCCAATACCGATTGAAAATTATCCGTTGTTTTAACACCACCACCAAAATCTACAATTAAAGAAGTTTGCGATGCTATTTTTTCCAAAACCGGTAAATTTTTTATTTGTCCGGCTTTAGCTCCGTCTAAATCAACCAAATGCAAACGACGAATACCGGCTGCTTCAAACTCTTTGGCTACTTCAAGCGGATTTTCGTTATAAATAGTTTTTTGTGCATAATCTCCTTGCGAAAGGCGTACACATTTACCATCAATTAAATCTATTGCTGGAATTATTTCTATCATTTTGATAATAATTTTAAGTTTAGACTCATCTGATGACTAAAAGTCATCTGATGAGTTCAATCACAAGTCATCAGATAAACTCATCAAATAAGTAAAAAGTTTTTTAAAATTTGGCTCCCCGTTTCGCCGCTTTTTTCGGGGTGAAACTGAACAGCATAAAAATTATCTTTTTGAATAGCTGCACTAAAATTTTGCATATAATTACATGCAGCAACGGTATCATCTAATATTTCAACATAGTAACTGTGTACAAAATATACAAATGAGTTTTCAGGAATATTTTTAAACAAATCGCCTTTCAGATTAAAAATACTGTTCCAACCAACATGCGGTACTTTTTCTGTCCCTTTGAAAAGTTTTACACTGTTCGGGAAAATATCCAAACATTTTGTATTACCTTCTTCTGAAAACGAGCAAAGCAATTGCATACCCAAACAAATACCCAATACGGGTTGTGTAAGTTCACGAATTACCGTATCCAAGCCCTTTGATTGCAAATATTGCATTGTGCTGCCTGCTTCACCAACTCCGGGAAAAATCACTTTATCTGCCGATTTAATCCGTTCGGGATTATCGCTTATTTCGGCTTCGATGCCCAAGCGTTTTAATGCATAATATACCGAGCGTACATTTCCTGCGTTATAATCGATAATTACTGTTTTCATTTATTGGATTTATTTTGTAACAGATTATTCTCTGTTCTTTGTTTTATCAAGATATTGAATTTTGTAATTTTCAAAAACATCATTTTAAAAAAGTGTTTTTCGAGATTGAGCATTTACAGAGAACACAAAAACATATTGGTGATCCACTTAAAAATTCAGCAGCAAAGCGTATTAACCTGTTTTTACGCTGGATGGTAAGAAACGATAATGCTGGTGTAGATTTTGGTGTTTGGAAAAGCCTCTCTCCTACGCAACTCTCTTGTCCGCTAGATGCACACTCAGGTAATGTGGCAAGAAAATTAGGATTGTTACATCGTAAACAAAACGATGCCAAAGCACTTTCGGAACTAGACAATAGTTTAAGACAATTAGATGCTCAAGATCCCGTAAAATATGATTTTGCACTATTCGGATTGGGGGTCTTTGAAGGGTTTTAATTTGGTGTTAATA
>JAKIUH010000026.1 GCA_021647685.1 Bacteroidales bacterium | reverse complement strand
TTTGCCTCGTATATACACTCAAGATATGGAAGAAAATGTTGTTTTAGCAAGCAATGTTTACAACGCTTGGGAAGAAATTGAACATATCAATTTTACTTTGGAAGAAAGCAGCTTAATAGATGCCTTTAGTATCTTGGAATTAATACCAGGCGATTATATAACAACTCAACTTGTCACATTTTCTATTGCAATTTACAAAGACAATCAACTTTATCATCAAGGTCCTCAGAGAGAACTACCAATTGTAAACAATGAACTTTTATACCTTGATTTTTCTATTGATGCTAGAAAAATCTGTCCTCCTGGAAACTATATAGTTGTAGCCTATATTTACTATTGGACATTTACAACTACTACATCTGAATATTCAATAAACAAATGAATTTGGGGAACCAGCATCGGCGGAAAAGAAACATTATCGTCAGACAAAACACTGCCCGAAAATGCCTATTTGAATCAATTACAAGAAAAAGAGCCTTATAAACTCTCACTGTCATTTATTCAAGGCGAACCGGTAGCAATTAATAATCAAAATTATAAAAACACTGTTGATGCCATTAAATTTTTAAATGAGTTGGGCGGAAAATATGCCATAGGCAGAGGAATGCATGTTGGTGATACGGTAATTGGTTCAAAAGGCAGGGTGGGCTTTGAAGCACCGGCGGCAATCTTAATTATCGAGGCACACCGCATGCTTGAAAAACATGTATTGAGTAAATGGCAAATGTATTGGAAAGACCAATTGGCAAACTGGTACGGTATGCTTTTGCACGAATCCCAATATTTTGAACCCGTAATGCGTAACATCGAAAAATTTTTAGAAGATAGTCAAAAGCGGGTTACCGGAGAAGTTTTACTGACTTTGTATCCCTACCGTTTTGAAATTGAAGGCATCAAATCGGAATACGATTTGGCAAATGCCAAATTTGGCAGCTACGGCGAAGAAAACACCCTGTGGACAGGTGAAGATGTTAAAGGCTTTACCAAAATTTTGGCAAATTCAATGTTTATGCATCATAGTTTAGATTAACACCTAATAATGCAGCAGCTTAATGATTGATAATTTACATAAACAAGCCATAGATTTACTTATCAGCTTGATTGAAATCCCTTCGGTAAGCAGAGATGAAGCACAAACGGCTGATATTATTGAAGGTTTTTTACAGGAAAGAGCTTTTAAAGTCTATCGTAAACATAACAATGTTTGGGTGAAAAACATCAGCGATTTAGCAAAACCTACGGTTTTGCTAAATTCACATCACGATACGGTAAAACCTGTTTCGTCTTGGACAAAAGACCCTTTTATGCCTGTAGAAGATAAAGGAAAAATCTACGGCTTAGGAAGTAATGATGCCGGTGCTTCTTTGGTTTCGCTGATGATGACTTTTTTGTATTTAACAGAAAAAAAAGACAATCCCTATAATTATATTTTTCTGGCAAGTGCCGAAGAAGAAATTTCAGGGCAAAAAGGCATTGCATCGGTATTAGATGATTTAGGAGAAATTGATTTTGCCATTGTGGGCGAGCCTACTGCTATGCAAGCCGCTATTGCCGAAAAAGGTTTGATTGTTATGGATTGTAGGGCACACGGTAAAGCAGGTCATGCTGCTCGCAACGAAGGCATTAATGCGATAAACATTGCTTTGGACGATATTCATAAAATCAGAAACTTCAGGTTTGAAAAAAGTTCAGCTTTTCTTGGCGATGTAAAAATGACCGTTACCCAAATAAATGGTGGCACGCAACATAATGTTGTGCCTGAAACTTGTGATTTTGTAATTGATGTACGCACCAATGAACATTACAGCAATAAGGAAGTGTATGAAACTATTGATGCTCTTTTGCAATCGGAAGTAAAACCCCGTTCTTTAAGGCTCAATTCATCATCTATTGATGAAAATCATGAAATGGTTAAAAAAATTAAAAAATTAGGAATAAAGACTTATGGCTCACCGACCTTGTCCGACCAAGCATTAATGAATTTCCCATCTTTAAAAATGGGACCCGGACAATCGAAACGTTCGCACACAGCCGATGAGTTTATTTATAAAGATGAAATAAAACAAGCTATTGAAACTTATATCAAAATATTATCATAATGCACGTACAACAGCTATTAAAGTTGTAACTAAAAATAATCGGAAATTATGAAACATCCATCCGCCAGCTGGCGGACGCAAGGGCATGATTATTTAAATATAAAAAATGAGCAAAAACCCTGATATTAGTGGATGTTTAGCTTCGCTGAGCCTTCGGGTTCATGAGACCGTTAATAATAATTTAAAAAATAAACTTATGAAACTTTGGGACAAAGGCACACAAGTAAACAAAAAAATAGAAGATTTTACCGTAGGTAAAGACCGCGAATTGGATATTTTTTTAGCGGAACATGATATTATCGGCTCAATGGCTCATTGCATTATGTTGCAAAGTATCGGTTTGCTAAGCCAACAAGAGTTGGACGATATTTTATCCGAATTACGCAACATTTACCGGATGAATCAAGAAGGTAAATTACAAATTGAAGAAGGAATTGAAGACATTCACTCACAAATAGAATTACTTTTAACACAAAGATTAGGCGATACCGGCAAAAAAATCCACAACGGACGTTCACGAAACGACCAAGTATTGCTTGATTTAAAACTTTTTATTCGGACACAAATAAAAGATGTGGTAGTATTAAGCCGGCAATTGTTTGATAAATTTATTGAGCAAAGCGAAAAATACAAGCAAATTCTTATGCCCGGATATACCCATTTGCAAGTTGCTATGCCTTCATCTTTCGGTTTATGGTTTGGTGCTTATGCGGAAAGTTTGAGTGATGATATGCAATTATTGTTGGCTGCATATAAAATTGTTAATCAAAATCCTTTGGGCTCGGCAGCAGGTTACGGCTCATCTTTCCCGCTTAATCGCCAAATGACTACCGGGTTGCTGGGTTTTGAACGAATGAATTACAATGTAGTATATGCTCAAACCGGACGAGGAAAAACAGAACGTATTACTGCTTATGCTTTGGCATCAATTGCCGGTACCTTAGCCAAATTCAGTATGGATTTTAATTTATTTATGAGTCAAAATTTTGGATTCGTCAGTTTACCCGATGAACTTACAACGGGTTCAAGCATTATGCCGCACAAAAAAAATCCCGATGTTTTTGAACTTTTGCGTGCCAAATGTAATAAAATACAGGCTTTGCCCAATGAGATTTTATTGATTACCAATAATTTACCCACAGGGTATTTTCGTGATTTGCAAATTATTAAAGAAAGTTTTATCCCTGTTTTTGATGAAATGAAAGATTGTTTGCAAATAATGACTTTTATGCTTGATAATATTAAAGTGAATGAAAATATTTTAGACGACGAGAAGTATGAATACCTTTTTAGCGTAGAAGAAGTAAATAAGCAAGTTGTTAGCGGCATGCCTTTCCGGGATGCTTATAAAAAAGTTGGCAAAGATATAGCCGAAGGCAAATTTAATCCCGGAAAATCGGTAAATCATACCCACGAAGGCAGTATTGGAAATCTTTACAACGATAAAATCACCGGAAAAATGCAGCAAATTATAGCAGAGTTTAATTTTGAAAAAGCCGACAAGGCAATTAAAGCATTATTAGAACATTAGACAATCCAGCAGCAAGCAGACAAGTTTTAACAATCTAACAATTTAGCAATTCGACAATTACAAAACTAATTATGAAAAAAATAAGCAAAGTATTGGTTCTTGGTTCCGGCGCATTAAAAATAGGAGAAGCAGGCGAATTTGATTACTCAGGTTCGCAAGCCCTTAAAGCCTTAAAAGAAGAAGGGGTGAAAAACGTATTGATTAATCCGAATATTGCTACGGTACAAACATCAGAAGGAGTAGCCGATGAAATTTATTTCTTGCCTGTAACACCTTATTTTGTCGAAGAAGTTATTAAAAAAGAACGCCCTGATGGTATTCTTCTGGCTTTTGGCGGGCAAACTGCATTAAATTGCGGAGTAGAACTCTACAAAAACGGAGTTTTTGAAAAATACGATATTCAAGTACTTGGCACACCGGTTCAGTCGATTATTAATACCGAAGACCGTGATATTTTTGTAAATAAACTAAATGAAATTAATGTAAAAACCGCCCGAAGTTTTGCCGTAGAAACTGTGGACAAAGCCGTAGAAGCCGCCGAAAAACTCGGTTATCCGATTATTGTGCGTGCAGCCTATGCCTTGGGCGGATTAGGCAGCGGATTTTGCAATAACAAAGACGAACTTATAAAATTGGCTAACAATGCTTTTTCCTATTCCAATCAAGTGCTGATTGAAGAATCGCTGAAAGGCTGGAAAGAAGTAGAATACGAAGTAGTACGCGATAAATTCGACAACTGTATTACCGTGTGTAATATGGAAAATTTCGACCCCTTGGGTATTCATACCGGCGAAAGCATTGTTATTGCACCTTCGCAAACACTTACCAATCGCGAATATCATAAATTACGCGAATTAGCTATTAAAATCATTCGCCATATTGGTGTAGTGGGCGAATGCAATGTTCAATATGCCCTCGACCCAAATTCCGAAGATTACCGTGTAATTGAAGTAAACGCCCGTCTTTCGCGTTCCAGCGCACTGGCATCAAAAGCCACAGGTTATCCTTTGGCGTTTGTGGCTGCCAAATTAGGACTTGGATACGGATTGCATGAACTCAAAAATTCCATTACCAAAACCACTACAGCTTTTTTTGAGCCGGCACTCGACTATGTTGTCTGCAAAATCCCACGATGGGATTTGAATAAATTTTCCGGCGTTTCAAAACTCATTGGCAGCAGCATGAAAAGCGTGGGCGAAGTAATGGCAATCGGTAAAAACTTTGAAGAAGCCATTCAAAAAGGTTTACGAATGATTGGGCAAGGAATGCACGGTTTTGTCGGTAACCGTGATTTGCAATTCGATGATATTAAAAAAGAGCTGCAAAATCCTACCGATATGCGTATTTTTGTCATAGCATCGGCTTTTGCCAAAGGAATAAGCATTGATGAGATACATCAGCTTACCAAAATTGATAAATGGTTTTTGGAGAAACTAAAAAATATTTTCACAATCAAACAAAGCCTCGAAAAATTTAATAAAATCGAAGACCTTCCGCTCGATTTATTGCTCGAAGCCAAAAAACGCGGATTTTCCGATTTTCAATTAGCCCGTTTCGTGCTCAAAAGCAATGCTGATGATATTGATAGCGATTTACTGAAAGTACGCGCGTATCGTAAATCGAAAAATATTGTCCCCTATGTAAAGCAAATCGACACAATGGCTGCCGAATATCCCGCACAAACCAATTATTTGTATCTTACATACAGCGGCAGCACCCACGATATTGATTACGAGAACGACCATAAATCGGTCATTGTGCTTGGTTCGGGAGCATACCGCATAGGCAGCAGCGTAGAATTTGACTGGTGCAGCGTGAATGCTCTGAATACGATTAATAAAAACAATTACCGTTCGGTAATGATTAACTACAATCCTGAAACAGTAAGTACTGATTACGATGTTTGTGACCGCCTTTATTTTGATGAACTTACCCTTGAACGTGTGCTAGATATTCAAGACCTTGAACAAGCAAAAGGCTTGGTGGTTTCAGTAGGCGGACAAATACCCAATAATCTGGCAATGCGCTTGCGCAATGTAGAAGTGCCTGTGCTTGGTACTTCGCCCGAAGACATCGACCGTGCAGAAAACCGGCATAAGTTCTCAATGTTGCTCGATAAACTAAAGATCGACCAACCCAAATGGAAAGAACTCACGACCATTGATGAGATTTACCAATTTGTTGATGAAGTTGGCTTTCCGGTACTTATTCGCCCATCTTATGTGCTTTCCGGCGCAGCAATGAATGTGGTGTCTAACAAAAATGAATTGGAACATTTTCTTTCATTGGCAGCCAATGTTTCCAAAAAATATCCGGTAGTGGTTACCGAATTTATCGAGCAGGCAAAAGAAATCGAAATTGATGCCGTAGCCGACCACGGCAAACTGATAAGCTACGCCATCTCTGAACATATCGAATTTGCCGGAGTGCATTCGGGTGATGCCACATTGGTGTTTCCGCCGCAAAAAATCTATTTCGAGACTGTTCGGCGCATTAAGCGTATCGCCCGCGAATTGGCAAAAGGGCTAAACATTAGCGGACCCTTTAATATGCAATTTTTGGCAAAAGACAACCAAGTAAAAGTGATTGAGTGTAATTTGCGGGCATCGCGTAGCTTTCCCTTTGTTTCAAAAGTGTTGAAAAGCAACCTCATTGAGTTGGCAACCAATATCATGCTGGGGACAGATTACAAAGTGCCTTCTGGGTCTATTTTCGACCTTGACCATATTGGCGTAAAAGCCTCGCAATTTTCTTTTTCTCGTTTGCAAAAAGCTGACCCTGTGCTTGGTGTCGATATGTCCTCAACCGGAGAAGTAGGCTGCATTGGCGACGGATACTATGAAGCCATTCTGAAAGCTATGCTTTCAGTGGGTTATACCATACCTGAAAAAAATATACTGATTTCATCGGGACCGATACGTTCAAAATTGGAATTGCTGAACAGTAGTCGTATGTTGGTAGAGCGTGGATACAATCTGTACGCTACCAAAGGCACATACGAGTTTCTTAAAGGCAACGGTATTGAAAGCACCATGCTGCACTGGCCCGATGAGCACAAATCGCCCAACGTACTCGATTACATGAAAAACGGCTTAATTGATTTGGTGATTAATATACCCAAAAACCTGTCCGCCGGCGAGTTAGCCAACGATTACACTATACGCCGCAGTGCCATAGATTACAACATTCCGCTCATTACCAATGCACGTTTGGCAAGTGCCTTTATTTATGCAATCTGCAAGCATAGCCAAGAAAGTTTAAGCATTAAAAGCTGGAATGAATATTTTTAATTAGTTTAGTGTTATGTTAGGTATGTTGCGTCATATAAGTTGAAGTTATTTTTGTGTAGAACAAGGCAAAAAATTTTAGCATAGCAGTAGTTATGGTCAAAAATTTTAACCAAGTTCTACGCAAAAAGAACGAAACTTGGTGTAACTAAAACATACTTGACATGACACTACTGTTGCAAAACCTTTTACTTATGACCTTGGAGTAATGGTTTATAATATGGATACAAATACGGAAACAGAGGGAACATTTTACTTTATAAAAGATGGAACTGTAAAAATTGAAAAGTCGGGTGACGAATATGAAATTACACTTGATTGCACTTTGCTTACAGGTGAAAAATTAAGTGGTTATTTTAAAGGAACACCCAAAAATTATGATTATAGCCTTAAAAAAACATTGAAAGCTAAAATGTCTTTAAAACGGTAGAATATAGTTTACGGATTTAAGGATTAAGCTAATTGATGAAAAAAACGAACACCTTGTTCGTTTTTTTCATTTTGAACAATGATGCATGATATTCAAATCATTTTTTTTACTTTGCAAAAAAAATACATTATGCAAAAGATAATTATTAAAAAAGGTAGAGAGCGCTCCATGATTAATCGCCATCCTTGGATTTTTTCTGGGGCGATACAAACCTTACCCAAAGCTGAATTAGGAGAGATATTATCCATATACACCCACGATAATCAATTAATCGGTTATGGTTTTTATGCACCCGGAACACAGATTGTCTGTAGGGTTTTTGAATATACAAAGCAAGAAATCAATGTGTTAGAACCTGATTACTGGATACAAAAGTTTCAAAAAGCTTTTTTACTTCGTAAACGTTTTATTATTTCTAAGCACACCAATGCTTACCGCTTAATTAATGCCGAAGGTGATTTTTTCCCGGGTTTAATTGCTGATGTGTACAATGATGTGGTCGTTGTTCAACTGTTAATAAAAGGCACTGAAAATCTGGCAGATTTTATTATTAAGGCTTTAAACAGTTTAGGTTTTGAAAAAATATATTTGAAAACTAAAGAAGTTACGGGCAGATTGGAAAATGTAGGCAGAAAAAAAGGCTGGATTTCTGAAAAAAAAGGCAATACGCAAATAGAAATTATCGAAAACGGCATAAAATTTTTAGTTGATATTGAAAGTGGACAAAAAACAGGTTTTTTTCTTGACCAACGAGATGCCCGGCAACTAATCAAACAATATGCAAAAGGAGCAAAAGTATGCAATACTTTTAGTTACAGTGGCGGATTTAGTCTATATGCCTTAGATGCCGGAGCTGAATTAGTTCATTCGGTGGATTCTTCAAAAATTGCCGTTCAACTGATTGAAGATAATTTGAAATTAAATAATATTGCCGCTGAAAGACATCAATCTTATGCTGAGGATGTTTTTAAGTTCTTGAAAAATACAGACAATAAATACGATTTAATTGTACTTGACCCACCGGCTTTTGCCAAAACCGCTAAAGCGGTTCCCAATGCTACAAGAGGTTATAAAGAGTTAAACCTGATTGCTTTTCGCAAAATAAACCCGGGGGGAATTGTATTTACTTTTTCGTGCTCGCAAAAAATCACAAGGGATTTATTTCGTAAAATTGTTTTTGGAGCAGCTGCCGATGCCCGGCGAAACATCCGTATTTTACATCAAACCACCCAACCTCCGGATCATCCCATAAATATTTATCATCCTGAAAACGAATATCTAAAAGGGCTTGTTTTGTATGTAGAATGATTTTATCATAGCATGTAAGAAGCTTTTTTATTGCCGGAATATAAAGAAAAACATAGTGTACTCGATAATAATTAAAATAGTAAATTCGTTGTTGAAACATACCTTAATTTTTATACAATCAATGTTTAATTTTAAAATATTATAATTATGAAAAAGCTTATTTTATTTATTGCTTTGTTTGCAGCATGGAATATTTCTGCGCAAACATTATCTTCAAATCGTTCTTATACAAATGCTAAAGGAGTGTCTGTTCCCTGTTTGGCTGGTACAACAGTTCATTTGAATAGTTCCGGCAAATTATTAAGCGGAACTTTATCTGCCAACCGTTCTTTTTCCAACGGTAAAGGGGTTTCTGTGCCTTGTATGGCAGGTACAGCTGTTAACTTTAATAATGTAGGAGTTTTAATAAGTGGTTTTTTATCGGCAAACCGTTCTTTTTCTAATGGTAAAGGAGTATCTATACCTTGTATGACGGGTAAGCAAGTTAATTTTAACAATGCCGGAGTATTAATAAGCGGAACTTTATCTGCCAACCGCTCTTTTTCTAACGGCAAAGGAGTGTCTGTGCCTTGTATGGCAGGTACGGTTGTCCATTTTAATGATTCCGGAGTTTTAATAAACAGTGTTTTATCAGCCAACCGCTCTTTTTCTAATGGTAGAGGAGTGTCTGTGCCTTGTATGAGCGGACACAGTGTAAGTTTTTATCCAAATGGTGTTTTAGAATCTTGTACACTTTCAGCAAATCGTTCCTTTACTAATGGAGGTAGATCAATACCACTTAATGCAGGAACCGTGGTACATTTTGATATGCGCGGAAATGTTCAATAAATAGATTCGTTAAACCATTAATCATATGCTTTGATTTGCGTATTTGTAAATCAAAGCATTTTTGTTTTTGTTCAGCCGGATAAAACTTGTATTTTTGAATAAAATTAAATTTAATGAAAGGAAAAAAAATTGTAATTGGGATTACCGGTGGTATAGCTGCTTATAAAACAGCCTATTTGCTTCGTGAATTTATTAAAGAAGGTGCAGAAGTAAAAGTACTGATGACACAGGCTGCCAAAGAATTTATTACACCGCTTACTATGGCAACACTTTCAAAAAATCCGGTTTTAACCGATTTTTTTAATCCTGAAAATGGCGATTGGAACAGTCATGTTGATTTGGGTTTGTGGGCAGATGCTATGGTAATTGCTCCGGCTACTGCCAATACACTCGCAAAAATGAATTACGGAATCGCCGATAACCTTTTACTTACCAGTTACCTTTCGGCAAAATGTCCGGTATTTTTTGCTCCGGCGATGGATTTAGATATGTACAAACATCCGGCTACGCAAAAAAACATAAACGATTTAATTGCTCGCGGACACATTTGTATTGATGCCGATAGCGGTGAGCTTGCCAGCGGACTTATCGGTAAAGGACGTATGGCAGAACCTTTACAAATTTTTAATGTCGTTAAAAACTTTTTTGAGTATAGGAAAAGCTTAAAAGGAAAAAAAGTTTTGATTACAGCCGGACCTACTTACGAAGCCATTGACCCTGTCCGGTTTATTGGGAACTATTCGTCCGGGAAAATGGGCTATGCTTTGGCGGAAGAATGTAAAAATCGTGGTGCGGAAGTTACCATTGTTAGCGGACCGGTGAGCATCCCAAAACCGGAAGGAATACATATAATTCCGGTGAAGTCAGCATCCGAAATGTTAGACGCTTGTTTAAAACATTTCCCTGATACAGATATCGCCATTATGAATGCTGCAGTAGCTGATTATACGCCGGCACAAACATCCGAAAAAAAAATAAAGCGTACAAAAGACGATATGTTTATCGAACTAAAACCTACAAAAGACATTGCTGCCGAATTGGGTAAGATTAAGAAAAAAAATCAATTACTTATTGGTTTTGCTTTGGAGACTGATAATGAAGAAAAAAATGCAGACAAAAAACTCAAAAAGAAAAATTTAGATTTTATTGTTTTAAATTCTTTACAGGATAAAGGTGCAGGATTTGGATACGACACTAATAAAATAAGTATTTTATTTCAGGATAATAAGATGAAAAAATTTGAGTTAAAAACGAAGCTAGAAGTTGCAAAAGATATTGTAAATGAAATTGAATTAAACCGGAAAAAATGAAATTAAGACATCTATTTATTTTAATTTTTTTGTTTTTTACAAAAATCAATGCACAAGAACTAAATTGTTCGGTACAAATTAATGCTTCGCAAATAAGTGGTGTATCCCGTATGGTTTTTGATAATATGCGCAAAGATATTTCTCAATTTATGAACAGCACCAAGTGGACTGATTATCAGTTTGAAAATAATGAACGGATAAAATGCAGTATTGTTATTGAAATTAAATCGGTTCAAGGAAATCGTTATACAACAACTTTACAGGTAAATTCAACACGCCCTGTATTTGAATCGTCTTATGAGTCGCCTATTTTGCGTTTACGTGAGCAAGAAGGTAATTTCGATTTTGAATATATTGAAAACACCCCTTTGGTATTTAATGAAAACCGGCATGGTGATAATTTGACCGCTGTTTTGGCTTATTATGCTTATATCATTATCGGGATGGATTTTGATACTTTTAAAATGGAAGGAGGAACACCTTTTTTCCAGAAAGCACAAAAAATTGTTACCAATGCACAAGGTTCTCGTTTTAAAGGTTGGAAAGCTTATGAATCGCGTAAGCAAGATAACCGTTATTTTTTAATTAATAAATTGTTGGATACGCGTAATGGCGCTGCAAGGCGTGGAATGTACCGTTATCATCGTCAAGGTTTGGATAATATGAGCCAAAAAGTGGAACAGGCACGTAAAGAAATAGCCGAAAGCCTTAAATATTTGCAGAAAGTTTATCGTGTTGATAGGAACTCTTTCCTGTTAAAAGTGATTATGGATGCTAAATATAAAGAATTGGTTAATATTTTTTCAGAAGCCTATGCCGACCAGAAAACACAGGTGTATAATATTTTAAAAGAAATAGATCCCGCACATTTAAAGGATTATGAAAAATTGACAAAGAATAATTAAGTGTTTCCTTATGACTAAGAATAAATCGGCATTAAATGTAATGAAAGGCATAGATGTACCTGAAACGGTGAGTAAAGATGCTGCCAAACGTTTTCTCTCCAAACGAAAGAAAGAACTTAAAGTTGATGAGGCTGTAGAAGGTATTTTGTCGGGGAATATCAGTATTTTAAGTGCTGCCATTACCCTGATTGAAAGCAACTTGCCAAAACATCAAAAAAAAGCGGCACAAATTATTGAAAAATGTTTGCCCTATTCGGGAAATTCTGTCAGAATTGGTATTACAGTAGTGCCTGGTGTCGGTAAAAGTACCTTTATTGAAGCCTTAGGTCTATATTTAATCAATAAAGGACATAAATTGGCAGTTTTAGCTATTGACCCAAGCAGTGAACAATCAGGAGGCAGTATTTTGGGTGATAAAACCCGCATGGAACAATTAAGTGCCGAAAAAAATGCTTTTATACGTCCTTCTCCTTCATCAGGTTCATTAGGCGGAGTAGCTCGAAAAACTCGTGAAAGCATTATTCTTTGCGAGGCTGCCGGTTTTGATACTGTTTTTATTGAAACAGTAGGAGTGGGGCAGTCGGAAACTAAAGTACATTCAATGGTCGATTTTTTTCTGTTACTGATGCTTGCCGGTGCCGGTGATGAATTGCAAGGTATTAAGCGAGGCATTATGGAAATGGCAGATACTATTATTATAAATAAAGCCGATGGTAACAATATTGACAAAGCAAACTTGGCAAAAAAAGAGTATGAAAATGCTTTGCATATGTTTCCGCCTACAGAATCCGGTTGGACACCCAATGTGTTGCTCACCTCTGCCCTGCAAAATTTTGGGATAGAAGATGTTTGGCTAACAATCAAAAAATATCTGGAATTAACGAAAAAAAGCGGATATTGGTTGCAAAGGCGTAATAATCAGGCAAAATATTGGATGCACGAAACTATTTTGGAAAGTCTGAAAAATAATTTTTACAATAATACTAAACGGAAAAAACTCATCAAAGATTTTGAGCGAAAAGTTCAACAAGGTAAAATAAGTCCTTTTGAAGCGGCACACATGCTTTTAAATAAATATTTCTCAAAATAAAAAAAGGCGGGTAACCACTCCCGCCTTTTGCTTTTAACCTAATTACTAACCTAAAACCTATTGTTATGAAAAAACTTTTTCTTTGTTTTAACACGACAAAGATAGGGACAAGACATTGTTTGCAACGAATAAATTTCGTTAAAGAATGTTAAACAGACTGTTAAATAGTGTTAAAAGAAAAAATCAACAATAAAAAAAGGCGGGTAACCACTCCCGCCTTTTACTTTTAACCTAATTACTAACTTAAAACCTATTATTATGAAAAAACTTTTTCTTTGTTTTAACATGACAAAGATAGGTGCAAGATATGGTTTGCAACGAACAAATTTCGTTAAAGAATGTTAAACAAGCTGTTAAATAGTGTTAAAATTTTCTAAGTGTTTAATAATTCATAACATATTCGCCTTTTTTTAACAGGTCTTACCTTTGATACATCTTAAAATCTTTGTAAATTTACTATCCGTAATTTTAATTCTTTTAGCTATGGTCTCATTTGCTAAATATTTTGCCATTCTGCTATTTTGTTATTCTTTGTTATCCTGTACGGCTCAAGAAAATAAACGAACATTAATTAATCGTAAAGCAGTAGTTGCAGGTCAGTTTTATCCAAAGGATAAAGAAGAATTGGAAAATCAATTAAATGGTTTTTTTGATAAAACCGAAGCGCATCACCTTGGAAATGTTCTGGCAATAATAGTTCCTCATGCGGGTTATGTTTTTTCAGGAGAAATAGCAGCAAATGCATATGCACAAATTGATGCAAATAAAAAGTATAAGCATATATTTATTTTAGCTCCAAGTCATTATCATGCCTTTGCAGGTGCATCTGTTTATAATATTGGTAATTATGAAACTCCCTTGGGTGAGGTAAAAGTGGATACGCAAACAGCTGAGCTATTAATTGAACAAAGCAAATATATCGCATATATTCCCGATGCACATATTCATGAGCATGCCATAGAAACTCAATTACCTTTTTTGCAATACTATTTAAAGCTGGATATCTCAATTGTTCCGATAGTAATTGGTACAGAAAATGAAAAAATTATTAAAGAAATTGCCGGTGAATTAAAACCTTTTTTTAATGAAGATAATTTATTTATTATAAGTTCTGACTTTTCACATTATCCGGCGTATAATGATGCAAAAAAAGTAGATAGCCTCACTGTAAAAGCCTTACTGAAAAACAATCCGAAGACATTAATTAATCAGGTGCAACAAAATCAACGTTTAGGCATTAAACATTTGGCAACCAGTATGTGCGGATTAAGTCCGGCATTGGTTTTGCTTTATATTACACAAAGCAACAGAGCATTGAATTTCCGGTTGATAAAATACCGGAATTCAGGCGATACTCCTTATGGCGACAAAGAACGTGTGGTAGGCTATAATGCCATAACCATAAGCAAAAAAGATAAAGTAAGTCCTCTAAGTTTTAATTTAAGCCGTAAAGATAAAGAAACCTTATTGAAAATTGCACGAAATACCATTGTAGAATATGTAAAAAACGGAAGAAAACCGGATATTGATACTGCCGGATTTTCAAAAGCCTTAAAAACACCCAGTGGTGCTTTTGTAACCATAAACAAGCAACATAAGCTGCGCGGCTGTATCGGTATTTTCTCAACAGATTTACCATTATATCAAGTAGTCCAAAATATGGCAGTATCGGCTGCAATGAATGATCCGCGTTTTTCCCCTGTACAAGAAAAGGAACTGAATAAATTACATATTGAAATCTCTGTACTTACTCCAATGCACAAAATAAATTCAATTGATGAAATAGAAATTGGCAAGCATGGCATTTACATAAAAAAAGGGTACCGGCACGGAACCCTACTTCCGCAAGTAGCAAGTGATAATAATTGGACTCGTGAGCAATTTGTAAATTATTGTGCCCAATACAAAGCGGGTATCTCATTATCCGAACTAAAAGATGCAGAACTGTTTGTGTATGAAGCTATTGTTTTTGATGAATAAATTGTCCTGTTGTAAAACAATACTCAACAATTATAATAGAGTCTTATTATTTGGATATAAAATGGAGATTAAATTTTTCAGAACGATGAAATAAAATTTTAAAAAATTATTTCTTAGGCAAGAATTTTATGCTGTTTGCTAAAATTTCGTACCTTTGAATTAAAAAATATTAGTATGTTAACAAAGCTACAAGTTAAGGAATATATTGAGTATTTACCCGAAGAATTTTCAATTGATGAATTAATTGAACATTTATTGTTAATTGATAAAATTCAAAAAGGAAACCTTCAATCTGAAAACAATATGGTTGTTTCAAATGAACAAATGGAAAAAGAAATTAAAAAATGGTTCAAATAAATTGGACATTTCAGGCTAGGGATGATTTAAAAGCTATTGCTGAGTTTATATCCAAAGATTCTATAATTTATGCGAAGCGGCAAATTCAAAGAATTAAAAATCGAACAAATATATTAAAAACACATATTTATTCCGGTAAAATAGTTATTGAAATAGACAGGTCAGATATTCGCGAGCTGATAGAAGGAAATTATCGTATTATTTATAAAATTGTTCACATAAACAGGGTTGATATTTTAACAGTTCATCATTCGGCAAGGGATTTATCAAAGAGGGAAATTGTAAAATGATGTAAATAAGGTAATAAGCATAGAATATCCTATAATTTATTGAATAATATAGATAAGATTTTTAATATTCAATAAGCTTATTTTTAGAATTGTAACCTTAATGGCAATATTAATACGAACAAGTTCAACCTTATTCCCTTATTTTTTGGTTCATGATTTAATATTGTAAAAACAAAATGTGTGTATAAATTCTGAACAGCATGCTCATATATTCTTATAATATTGATAATTAATGCAAAATAGTATTTCAAATAGGATTTGAGAATAAGTCTGGTTCAGCATCAAAAACAGGTGCGTAGTACAAACTATATTTTATTCGCAGATTAATAGGATTTACGTAGATTTTTACTTTGTAAAATTTATTTTTTTGGGCTCATCTCAATTCCCATTGAGACAGTTATTCTGAATTTTCTTTATGTGATTATTATTCTAATCATGCTTGTTTCATGCAAGAAAAATACGACTTAATATCCATTAGTGTTCTAAGTTTTTTGTTCTATGGCATGAGTTGGATTGCCGTAAAATCAGGATTGATAAGTAAAGTTTACCACCGCAGATTTTGGAATGTATTATTGCTGTTAAGTTTTTTAGTTTCCGGTGGTTTCGGACTTTTTTTGACATTTCAAATTAATTATGATTGGGACATCAGTATTGCTGATGATTTAACTTTTTGGCATGTTGATGTGGGAGTTGCCATGTTTTGGGTAGCGCTGTTTCACATTTTTTGGCATTTAAGTTATTTTGGAAAACTGTTTAAAAAAACAAAATCATCCAAGCAAAATCATCCTGAAATTATTTTTAACAATCAATTAAAAACACCGGTCAAATATGCTGCTATAAGTCTTGGTTTCAGTACTTTTATAAGTCAAATTGTATTTATTCGTGAGTTTTTAGCACTTTTTTCGGGAAATGAATTAATTATTGGTATTTTGTTTTTTAATTGGATGGTACTTATCGGCTTGGGAGCTTATGCGGGGCGTTATGCTTTTCGTTTATATTCTCCACAGAAATCAATGAGTTTTTTGCTTGTTCATTTGGCTGTTTTACCTGTTCTAACATTATTTTTCATTATATTTTTAAAAAGCAAGGTGTTTTTGTCCGGTACCGAAACCGGTTTAAGCCAAATAATATTTTATTCATTTCTGCTGCTTTTCCCTTTAAATTTAATTTCGGGCTTTTCATTTAGTTTGTTAAGCCATATTGCAGGAAAAATTTACCAAAATCGCAAGGCACATCTTGTTTATGCCTATGAAGCCAGGGGTAGTTTTATTGCCGGTTTGTTTTTTAATTTTCTGATTATCTATTGGTTGGATAGTTTTCGTTCTTTATTGTTGCTTTTACCCTTAAATATGTGGGTCGCCGGTTATTTTACAAAAAGGCTCAAAAAAATTTTTGTTTTGTCGTGCTTTGTTTTTGCATTATTGTTTTATTTACCCCTTGAAAAATTTGTAAAAAATCAACTTTTCATTAATCAAAAAATTATTTATCAACAAAATGCGCCTTACGGAAACATTATCGTAACGGAAAATTCTGGGCAACTTAATTTTTATCAAAACGGGGATTATCTTTTTTCGAGTGATACCGGCGGAACAGGTAGCGGAAATATCGCTGAAAATGAGGAAGCCGTCCATTTTGCCATGCTGCAAGTTGAAAATCCGCAAAAAATATTACTTGTATCGGGCGGAATAAACGGACAATTAACCAAGTTGCTAAAATACCCGCTAAAAAACATAGATTATTTAGAAATTAATCCGGCACTTATTTCGGCTGCTAAAAAATACATCCGATTACCCCACAGTAAAAAAATAAATTACATCACTACCGATGTACGGCGGTTTTTAATGCAAAATAAGAAAAAATACGATGTGATATTATTAAATATTCCGCCTCCGCTAACTTCTGAAACAAATCGCTATTATACTCTTGAATTTTTTAATTTATTAAAAAAACATCTTAATCCCCAAGGGATTATTAAAGCCCAATTGCCCCCAAGTGCAAACTATTTGAGTGATGAACAAAAACAAAACTTTTCGGTTTTATTTTCAACTTTATCCAAACTTTTTATGCATGTAGAGGTGATACCGGGAGAACATGATTATTTTTTGGCTTCTGATAGCTCAATTCGCTTGAATATTGTTGAACTTATGAACCAAAAAGGTATTGAAAACGAATACATTTCCTATTATCTTGATGATTTTTCCATTGCCCAACGCACTGATTTTATAAAGGACAGACTAAAACAAACAAAGTTGCTTAATAAAGATTTTAAGCCGGTATCCTATTTGTTGCAAATTAAAAGTCAATTAAGCCGTTTTAAAACAAACTATTGGGTTTTGGCAGGTTTTCTGTTTTTATTCTTGATTTTTGTTTGGAAAAATATCAATAAGGCTAATTATGGAATGTTTGCTGTTGGATTTGCGTCCATAACCGCTGAAATGTTAATTATTTTTGGTTTTCAGGTACTTTTTGGAAATATATTCAGTATGTTGAGTGTCATTATTATGATTTTTATGGCCGGTTTGGCACTTGGCTCACTGTTTTTTCCTGATTATTTAAGCCGTTATGATTCAGCCACACTTTATAAAATAAGTTTTTACTTGTTGGCAGTATTCCTTGTTGCTTTGCCTTTTCAATTTATCTATGTTTTCTCAGCTGTTAAAATTCAATGGTTTAATTATTTGTTGATTTTTTCGCAAACTTTATTAATTTCATCCGTCAGCGGATTTCTTTTTTACCTTTCCGAACAGTTGAGCTACGCTCAAAGCAGTAAAATAGCCGGTAATTTATACAGTGCCGATTTGTTTGGTTCTGCACTTGCAGCATTGGCAGTGAGTATGTTTATTGTTCCGCTTGAAGGTATCGAGGCAGCAGGGTTTTTTGCGGGAGCAATTTGTGTGCTTGCGGTGTTTATTAAGCGTTAATAGTAATTCAGGAAAAATAATAATGCTTTATACTGTATTAAACCTAAATTGAGCGATTGTAAACTTTGAAAATGACTAATCATTTAGCACTCAAAGAATTTCTAAAATTTCTCAGATACCAACAAGGTGTCTTCCAAATTTATAGAAATCTTTTAGCACCAAAGCATTAGCCATTTTCTTTGTTCCCAACCGCTCAATTTAGGTTAAAAAGATGCACGTGCCGGAAAAACCGACACCTGCATTCTTAGAAAATCAAAATCGTGCTTTCACACTAAAAATTAAATTAATTCCGGGTTCGTAAAACATACTTTGTTCGGGCATATTTTTATAAGGGCGACTTAAATGTTCATAATAAGTTACGTCAAAAATATTATTTACTCCCATTTCAAAACTCAGGCTTTTCGTAGCTGTATATGCAATTTTTGCATCAAAAACACTAAATCCGTCCGAAGGACTTTCGTTAAACGATGCTGCAACACGAGTTTGTTCTGCAACAAAACGTCCGTTAATGCGTGCAAAAAACTTATCCTTCGTATAGCTTAAAGACAAATTACTGCTCAATGGCTGAATTTCCGGTAATGGTTCATCAATATCTTTATTTTGAGCATAAGTGTAATATACATTTCCGTTCAATGCAAAATAATTTGCAAATTTATACCCGGCTGACAACTCAAAACCATATTGTATTGCTTTATCTAAATTAATAAACCGTTTAGCATGTGCAGGCGGCATACAAGCCATGAATTTTTTGTTTAATGTGGTATCCACTACTGCAGTGATATAATCTTTCAGATAGGAGAAAAATAAATCGACATTAAAACTAAAAATATTGCCCGATTTGTTCAAAACCCAATCAATTTGATTGTTTTTCTCGGATTTTAAAAACGGATTGCCCACATATTCATAAGCATCCATACCTACGGTAAAATGGTTAATGTATCTTTCGGTAATTTTTGGAGCACGGCTACCTAAGCCATAAGCCAATTGCATGCTGTACATTTTGTTTAAATCATAGTTAAGGCTTAGCATACCGCTTAAATCGGTCAGAGCTTCGGTTTTCAGATTTCCGTTATACAGATTTAAAAAATCTTCCTCAGGGTCAAGAATTTCTCCATTGTTTATATCCAATCTTAGTCCTGCATTTAACTTTAAGTTTTCACCTATTGTATTTTTGTTTTCAAGATAAAAACCGTAGTTGGTGGTATTTGAATTTTGCCAAATTTTATCGGTAAATTCTTTGGGCGGATCAAACACCATTCCTGTGCAAGAGTTGATATATACTTCACGATGGCGGCTTCCGTCTTTATTAATGTATTTATAATCTGCACCTATATAGATTAGATTATTATCGCTGATATTCAAGCCCATTTCTACTTTCCCTCCATAGTTTAACGAACTAACCGGACTTACCGCATGGGTCGCTTTATACGAGGGTCTTAATTTATTCGTCATTACATGATCTACCCATGAACGATAAAATTTAACATTAACGGCAAAAATCTTTTCCGTGAGTTGTTTTGCCGAATAATCAAAAGTGATCGAGCTTTGATCATCAGTTTCTGTATCCATAGGTAATCCTGCGTGCAATACATCACGTGCAAAAGACTGCCTCCAACTTGCTTGAATACGTTGATTGCTTGCCGGATTGTATCCTAATTTTATCGCATAATCATAATTTGTAAATGATGAGGCAATTTCTTGACCGGAACCATTTGTGTAATTCCCGTAATCATTGTACCCGCCGCTCAATGATAAATCAAAACTTTTATTCCCCATTGACAGTTCTCCATGTGTTTTTTTTGCGTTTCCATTGGTCTCGTAGCCTAAGTTTAAAAGCCCGTGCACTTCAAAAGCTTCGGTATAGTCAGGCTGTGCGGTAATCATATTGATAACCATAATTTTCTCAGCAAACATACAAACCTCT
>JAKIUH010000434.1 GCA_021647685.1 Bacteroidales bacterium | reverse complement strand
AAGCTGTTTTAAAAAAATTAAAAAAGAAAAAGCCAAAAGATTTAGATATTTTTGTACATAATTTGCACGAAGAATATTTTCGTGAAATAGACTGTTTATCTTGTGGAAATTGTTGCCGAAGTTTGGGTCCACGCATTACAAACAGAGATATTGACCGCCTTGCAAAGTACTTACGTATAAAACCATCGGCTTTTGTTGAAAAATATTTGCTAATTGATGAAGATAAAGACTACGTCTTTAAATCGATGCCTTGCCCTTTTTTGGATGATGATAATTATTGCAGGGTATATGAATATCGCCCAAAAGCTTGCCGCGAATATCCACATACCAACCGACCTAAATTTGTGCAAATATTGGATTTAAGCCTGAAAAATTGCGAAACCTGTCCGGTAGTTTTTAAAATTTGTACGGATATAAGTCAAAAATATTTGTGAATTTTAGGCTAATATAATGAGCTTACTGATGTTTCACACTTTGCAACAATATGTAATACAGCAAGTTATCATGTTGGATTTACGGCAACTGCTCGATGTAATTATGTAACAGAAATATTATTTCAACTATACTTCCAAATTAAATTAAATAAAAATACAACTTTATATTTCGCACCTTTGATACTTTTTAAAAAAATACTTTTCATACCCAACTTTGGATTGGGCTATTGCTTATCGCACCTTTGGTGCTAATAGAGTATAATAAATTTAAAAAGATAGCACCAATTACCGCACACTCTCAATCAATATTTCCAAAATTTTCTGTGCTGCAAGTGAAACCGATGTTCCGGGACCAAAAATACCCACTACACCGGCATCGTATAAAAATTGATAATCTTGATGCGGAATTACACCGCCCGCAATAACCATTATATCCTCACGTCCTAATTTTTTTAATTCTTCAATTACTTGCGGAACTAATGTTTTATGTCCTGCAGCAAGGCTTGATACACCCAAAACATGCACATCGTTTTCAACGGCTTGTTTGGCTGCTTCGGCAGGGGTTTGAAACAAAGGTCCAATATCCACATCAAAACCGATATCGGCATAACCGGTTGCGACCACTTTTGCTCCACGGTCATGTCCGTCTTGTCCCATTTTAGCAATCATAATACGCGGACGACGACCTTCTAACTCAGCAAATTCTTCTGCCATTTGCTTGGCTTTTTCAAATTCCTTATCACTTTTTGATTCTGACATATATACTCCTGATATTGAACGAATAACTGCTTTGTATCTACCCACAACTTTTTCCATGGCATAAGATATCTCACCAAGACTTGCCCGGCGTTTAGCGGCTTCAACAGATAATTCCAGTAAGTTTCCTTTTCCACTGCGGCTTGCTTCGGTAATTTTATCCAGAATTTCTTGAACGGCTTTGTTATCTCTATTGGCACGTAATTCTTTCAGCCGGCGTATTTGTGCTTCGCGTACCGATGTATTGTCCACTTCCAAAATATCAATCGGTGCTTCTTTATCCAAGCGGTATTTATTTACCCCAACAATAGTATCAATTCCTGCATCAATACGCGCCTGTTTACGGGCTGCTGCCTCTTCGATACGCATTTTTGGCAAACCTGTTTCAATGGCTTTAGCCATTCCACCAAGCTCATCTACTTCTTTTATGAGTTCCCAAGCCTTTTCTGCCAATTCTTTAGTTAGGCTTTCTACATAATAAGAGCCTGCCCATGGGTCGAGCGAACGGCAAATATTGGTTTCTTCTTGCAAATAAATTTGTGTATTTCGTGCAATACGTGCCGAAAAATCGGTAGGTAGCGCAATGGCTTCGTCCAAAGCATTGGTATGTAAAGATTGGGTATGCCCCAGTGCCGCACCCATTGCCTCAATGCAAGTACGTGCCACATTATTAAATGGGTCTTGCTCGGTTAAACTCCAACCCGATGTTTGCGAATGTGTACGTAAAGCTAATGATTTTGGATTTTTCGGATTAAATTCTTTGACAATCTTCGCCCAAAGCATTCGTGCTGCGCGCATTTTGGCAATCTCCATAAAATGATTCATGCCAATAGCCCAAAAAAATGAAATACGCGGTGCAAAAGCATCAATATTTAAACCCGCTTTTATGCCGGCTTTCAGATATTCTTTACCGTCTGCCAATGTATATGCCATTTCAATATCGGCGGTAGCTCCGGCTTCCTGCATGTGATAGCCCGATACCGATATAGAATTAAATTTAGGCATAAACTTAGATGTATATTCAAAAATATCGGCAATAATTCGCATTGAAAATTCAGGTGGATAAATATAGGTATTACGAACCATAAATTCTTTCAAAATATCGTTTTGTATAGTTCCCGATAGTTGCTCTAATGTGGCTCCTTGTTCTAATCCGGTAACAATGTAAAATGCCATAACCGGCAATACTGCCCCGTTCATGGTCATTGAAACCGACATTTTATTCAGCGGAATTTGGTCGAACAAAATTTTCATATCCAAAATAGAATCAATGGCAACACCGGCTTTACCCACATCACCTACTACACGCTCATGGTCAGAATCGTAACCGCGATGTGTAGCAAGGTCGAAAGCTACGGAAAGTCCTTTTTGTCCGGCAGCTAAATTCCTACGATAAAAGGCATTAGATTCTTCGGCGGTTGAAAACCCTGCATATTGACGAATTGTCCATGGACGCATTGCATACATTGCCGAATAAGGACCCCGTAAATAAGGCGGTAATCCGGCTGCATAATCCAGATGTTCCATATTCAGTAAGTCATCTTGCGTGTATATTTGTTTTACGGCAATATGCTCGGGGGTTTCCCAAAGCGCAAATTGTTTTTTTTCTGATTTTTGTGTAGCCGAAACGCTATTTATATCAATATTTTTAAAATTTGGACGCATTTTATTAATTTTTATTTTAAAATTAAATTGGTAAAATGATTAAGCTCTTGCAATGCATTGCTTTTAACATGAATAAAATATTCAATACCTTCATCTTTTAATCTTTCTACACAGTTTTTCGGATATCCTGCAACAACAATAATCTTATCATCTTTTAAAGATTTATAAATTTCAGGTGCAATTTGTTCGTATTCATCATCGCTACTGCAAATAACAACAATTTCAGCAGTTGATTTACGAAACGCTTCAATGCCTTGCTGTATTGTTTCAAAACCCAAATTATCAATTACTTTAAATCCTGCACAAGCAAAAAAGTTTTGTGAAAAACCGGCTCGTGCTTTGCGCATTGCCAAATTACCGTAGGTAAATAAAAATACTTCGGGTGTTTTTTGCATGTGTTCAACTTTTTGTCTTAATTTTTCAAAAGCCTGAGCACCACGATAAATTTTCAAAGGTTCTGCTACTAAGTCCTTTCCTTTTTCAGATTTTGGGAAATAGTAAATTTCTTTAACTTC
>JAKIUH010000433.1 GCA_021647685.1 Bacteroidales bacterium | reverse complement strand
TGTTGTTCTTTGGTTGTATTATCCATAGAAAATAAAATAGAGTAAAATTTTTTCATAGGCTAATATTTTTCAGTTGTTTTGCTATAAAACGCAATATTTATTTTTTTATTATTTAATTGTATCTTTTGATGAAAAAAAAATATTATTTGATTAAAGAAATTTAACCAAGATACCCCATAGAGGCTTTCGTGCAAATAAAATAGCATATATTAGTAACTCAATTACAACATATTAGAAAAACGAATTCTACTTATTAATGTTTAAAAACACATTAACGGAATATCTACTGATTTTATTACCTCATAAAATATCAGTAACTTACAATAAATTTTAAAACTTATTACTATGAAAAAACTTTTTATTTTAACAGTATTAACTATTGCCGCTTTATTTATTAAAGCACACGCTATCGCCCAGTCTGAATCAAGAACACCCGCTAAAAGTGCAAGTTCTACAAAATCATTTGATTTTTCGGATAATAAAAAAGCTACTTCAATGATGCCTATTATGGGCGATGCCTTACCGGTTATTCAATATATTGAAGATACTATGAACGTAGAAATTGTACGAATTGAATATGACCTGATTTTTGACAAAAAAGTTACTTACCGAACTTTATACAAAGGCTGGAAGTATGGAATTGTAGTTATAGGCGATTACCGTATAAAAAAGATTAATGTTCACCTATATAAATATGTGAATAAAGATTGGCAATTTGTCCGAAGTGGAAAAGGGGAAGATTATTTTTCAATGGTAAACGAAGAACCTTTAGAAAAAGGTGATTATTTAATGCAAATTACCGCTGATGAATTTGAAGAAGGATATAAAGCAGGACATTATGCAATAATAATTTATCATTAAATAATACAACAAATGCTAATAATAGCGTTGTTGAAACATAGACAAATACTATTTATCAAAAGAAGTTTATATAAGAACATAATTTTATATAAACTTTTTTACTTTTGTCTTTTATCAAAAATCAAATTAAATATGAACTTTAAAAATGATGTAGAAGCTGTTAAGGCGCTTAGAAAAGCAAACGATAACTTAATGGCTGAAATAGGCAAAGCAATATACGGACAAGAAAAAATAACGCAAGAAGTACTTATTTCATTATTTAGCAATGGACACTGTCTTTTAATAGGGGTACCCGGATTAGCAAAAACATTATTGGTAAACACAATTGCTAAAGCACTCGGATTAGAATATAACCGTATTCAATTTACCCCTGATTTAATGCCTTCGGATATTACAGGCTCAGAAATATTAAACGAAGAGCGGCACTTTGAATTTATCAAAGGACCTTTATTTGCAAATATAGTTTTGGCAGATGAAATAAACCGTACACCCCCAAAAACACAAGCTGCCTTACTCGAAGCAATGCAAGAAAAAGCGGTTACGGTAGCCGGCAAGCGTTATGAGTTGGGGAAACCTTTTTTTGTACTTGCTACGCAAAACCCGATTGAACAAGAAGGTACATATCCCCTACCCGAAGCACAATTAGACCGGTTTATGTTCAATATTTTACTTGATTATCCAGATTTTGAAGATGAAATTACCATTGTAAACAACACTACATCAGGCATGAATATAGATTTACAGCAGGTAGTATCCAATGAAGAAATCCTATTTTTCCAAAAATTAATACAAAAAGTACCCATTAACAACAATGTGGTAGAATATGCGGTAAAGTTAGCATCAAAAACTCGTCCAGGAACTAAGTATGCACACGAAATCACTAATCGATACCTGAATTGGGGAGCCGGACCCAGAGCTTCGCAATATCTGGTGCTCGGAGCAAAAACTCATGCTGTATTGAACGGGAAATTTTCGCCCGACATTGAAGATGTTCAGGCTATTGCAACTCCAATTCTACGCCACAGAATTATTAGAAACTACAAAGCAGAAGCCGAAGGAGTTACGGTTGACGAAATTATTAATGAATTGATTAAGGAATAAATTTTCAATTAATGCTAAAATTTCTTTCAAAATATATTGTTTTATTATCTGTCCTAACAGTTTTTGTAAAAGTTACTGCGCAAGACGATAATAAAGAACAAAAAGTAAAAATGATTACCATTGTACATTCCGACTCGGTAAATGTAAACGAAGAAACAATGCCCGGAATTCAATTTTTAAGGGGAAATGTTGTTTTAAAGCACGATTCGGCATATATGTACTGCGACAGTGCTTACTTTGACGGAAACAATAATTCATTTGTTGCCATTAATAATATTAAAATTATTACACCTACCGAAGATGCTTTAGATACTGTTTATTTGTATAGCGATTCGCTACACTATTCCGGTCAGGAAAAACTTGCAGAAGTCAGGTACAACGTGGTAATGGTTAAAGACAGCATGACTTTATATACCGAAAACCTTGATTATAAAGTGGCTGAAAATATTGGGTATTATTTTGACGGAGGCAGAACATTGAACGGACAAGACACATTAATAAGCAAATACGGTTATTATTATGCCGATTTAGACGAACTTTATTTTAAAGATTCTGTAATTGTGCAAAATCCAAAATACACTATATATTCCGACACATTAGAACATCAAACAGTAGAAAAAATTTCTTACTTACTGGGACCCACACATATTATTTCTAAAGATACCACAAGTTGGATGTATAGTGAGTTTGGATGGTATAATCACCTTACCGACATAGGAAAACTTACGAAAAACCCTTTACTTGTCGATGGAAAAAAAACACTGAAAGGAGATTCTATTTTATACAACAGAAATACCGGCTTAGGAATTGCCTATCATAATGTTACCATTGCCGATTCGGTTCAAAACATCCGTTTAAAAGGAAATTTAGGAAAGTATTATGAAAAATCTGAAAGTTCTGTAATTACCGACAGTGCACTATTTATAAGTATTCAGGAAAAAGATTCATTGTTTTTACATGCCGACACAATTCATTCTATAATAGATACTTTAATTACTAAAACCGATACAACAAGTTTTCGATTGATTAAGTCGTATCATAAAGTTAAAATTTTCAGAAAAGATTTTCAAGCCAAATGCGATTCGCTGGTATATACTTTTCTTGATTCAACCATAAAATTATACTACGAACCGGTTTTTTGGTCAGGAACTAACCAAATGACTGCCGATTATATTGAAGTACAAACCGATAGTAATAAAGTAAATCAAATAATAATGCAAAATAATGCATTAATTGCGGCACAAGTAGGCATTGGCAGCTATAATCAAATTAAAGGTAAAAAAATGATTGCCCATTTGCGAAATAATGAGATTTATTTGCTGGATGTTTTGGAAGATGGAGGTACTATTTATTATACAATAGATAAAAATCTGCTCATCGGTATAAATAAAATCTCTTGCACTAATAT
>JAKIUH010000432.1 GCA_021647685.1 Bacteroidales bacterium | reverse complement strand
AGATATATATAATATTTTTTTCATTGTTTACAGTTTTTAAGTTAGAATGAAAGGTTTAAACCAAAAATAATATTACGCGACTGAGGGTATGTTCCAAAATCAATACCTTGGGCAAGATTGTCACCCCCAAAAGCATTTACCTCAGGATCATAGCCACTGTACTTGGTAAAAGTATAAAGGTTTTCACCCGTTACATAAAACCGCAGTTTAGATAATTTAAGTCGCCCTATTACCGATTGAGGCAAAGTATAGCTTAATGTGAGTGATTTAACTCTCAAATACGAGCCATCTTCAATAAAACGAGTAGAAAGTTCCGAATTATACTTTTCACCCAAAGTTGCAGCGGGCATATCGGTAATATCTCCAGGATTTTTCCAACGATTTAAAACTGTTGCCTGCTGGCTTTTAAAATCATTCATACTTTCTGTTTCAATTCGAGTAGCATTGAAGATGTCATTGCCATAAACGCCTTGTAAAAAAATACTTAAATCAAAACCTTTATAAGAAAAAGTATTATTTAAACCATAAATAAATTTTGGATTGGCATTTCCAATAATTTGTTTGTCGTCCGGTGTAAATTCTCCATCGCCGTTCACATCTTTATATATCATTAAGCCTGTTGCAGGGTCTACACCTTGTGCAACATAACCATAAAATGAACCCATTGATTCACCTTCCTTTGCAATAGCAACATTACCACGTTGGTATATCCAACCTGAATTAATGATTTGTTCGTTTAAATAAACAACTTTATTTTCATTAAAAGAAATATTAAAATCTGTATTCCACTTAAACTCATTAACAAAGTTTTTAGTTGTTATCAATATTTCAATTCCTCTATTTTGAATTTCACCAACATTCTGAATTGTTGATTCAAAACCTGTTGAACGAGGTACCGGCATGGACAAGAGCAAATCGGAAGTATTTTTCAAATAAGCATCAATTGTTAAACCTAAGCGATAATTGAACAAAAGTACATCTAAACCAATGTCAGTTTGTGAAGTGGTTTCCCATTTTAAATCTTTATTTTCCATAGTTTCAATTGAGATACCCGGTACAATGGTGCCTCCAATGACATAATTGTATCCGGTACCTACTGTTCCATACCAGGCATATTCCTGAATACGGTCATTACCTACTTGCCCCCAACCAATACGTAATTTAATATCATTAATTGCATCAATACCACTTAAAAATGTTTCTTCTGAAATTCTCCAACCTACTGAAAAAGAAGGGAAATACCCCCACCTTTTGCCGGGTCCGAAAACAGATGAAGCATCGGCTCTAAAATTAGCAGTAAGCAAATATTTATTATCAAAATCATAATTTATCCTTGCAATTTGTGACAGATTTGAACGCTCGGTATAAGAACTGCTGACATCTTCGATAATTGCTCCGCCATCAATGGTCTTTACAGCCGTATTTGCAAAATGAGTAGTACGAACAAATAATGAATTATATTTCCTGTTTGAAACAATAAATCCTGCAAGTGCAGCAAAAGTATTTTTTCCAAACTTTTTATTAAAACGTATGGTGTTTTCACTCAACCAATATTCAGTTTTGTCTGATGATTCTTCGGCAATTCCCTGATTAACACGTCCCCAGTCTGTTCTATATGGGTCAAGAAAATAATTATATTTACCGTTTGAGGTTTCCAAAGAAATTAAAGACTTAAACTTCAACGATTTTGTAATATTAGCCTCAACATAGAAATTACCCTGAAAACGTGTTTGATAATAATCTTGTTCAGGAGCATCCGTACTGGCAACAGGATTTTCCCATGAAGTTTGTAAAGGATTCCCTGTATAAGTTCCGTCCGGATTAAAAACCCCAATGACTTCAGGGGTTGTCAGCATCCCTAGAATAACTCCTCCACGACCGGCACCTATATTATCGGTAATGTTTACATCATGCCATTTGCTGTATAAAATACTGGTTCCTGCTTTTAACCAAGAATTAACTTGACGATCAAAATTTATTTTTCCACTATATCTGTCTGCTGTATTTTTTCGTACAATACCATCTTGTTTTGTCCAGTTACCCGAGACATAATAATTTGTTTTATCATCAGAACCTGAAAGCGACAATTGATAACTACTATTACCTGCAGTTCTTAATACTTCATCTTGCCAATTGGTATTTGCTGTATATTGACTCCAATCAGTTGAAAGTCCAAGTTCATTCATTAAATCAATATATTCTTGCGAGTTAAGCACATCAATATATTTCATTACTTTTGAGAAGCCAAAGTAGGAATTAAATTCAACAGTAGGTTTTTTGTTTACTCCACGTTTCGTATTAATTATTACAACACCATTAGCACCTGATGACCCATAAATAGCAGCAGCTGACGCATCTTTTAAAATAGTAATACTTTCAATGTCATTTGGATTTATATTTTGCATATTTTCTGAAGGAACTCCATCAACAACATATAGAGGTTCACTGCTTCCATCAATTGATGTAGTTCCTCGAATACGAATAAAAGCACCACTTTGCGGTTTTCCCGAGGGACTGATTATCTGAACACCGGCAGCTTTTCCTTGTAAAGCATCTTGAAATTGAAGCATCGGACGACTTTCAATATCATCTGTTGATATATTGCTAATAGAACCTGTAACATCTTTAATTCTTTGCGTTCCATAGCCGGTTATAACAACTTCGTCAAGCTGTTGAACAGATTCTATCAAAGTAATATTAATGACCTTTTGATCAACAATAGTAACCATTTTTGTCTGATAACCAATAAAAGAAAAAATCAATACGTCACCCTCGTTTACTTCTAATGTAAAACTTCCGTTTAAGTCTGTTATTGTTCCCCTTGGTTTTCCTTTTACAGACACCGTAACACCGGGTATCGGGTTTCCCGACTCATCGGTTACCGTACCGGTGAGTTCCCAGGCAATATTCGTTGGAGCAATTACAATTAAATTATCCTTTAAAAGCGAATAAGATAAATCTTCATAATTAGATAATACATTTTTGAGTACATGCTCAATGCTACTATTTTTAGCGGTAATATTAATTTTTTTATTTAAATCCAGATAGTCTTTTCGATATAAAAAACGATAATCGCTACTCTTTTCAATATGTTCAAGAACTTCTGAAAGAGATGCATTACTGAGGCTTAACGAAATTTTTGTAGATTGTGAATAAACAGTAGCAGAGACATTAAACACACTGATTAATAAAAAAAATAGTGACAGTCTCATAATTAAAAGAATTTTTTTCATAAATTTGTAGGATTAGAAATTAGACAATTGCCGACATTGGTTTGTTCATGATTCTTTGTCAGCGTTTAATTTTATAATTCCGGAAGATGTTGGCGCATTTTCCGGTTTTTTTATAACAATAATCTACATCATAGGCAAAT
>JAKIUH010000431.1 GCA_021647685.1 Bacteroidales bacterium | reverse complement strand
CAAATGTCTGACATTGTTTAGTTCAAATATCAGTACCTTAAAAAAATACACTTCACTAAATATATCAATTAAAAACCAATAACTATAAACTTAAAAACACACTTATGAAAGAAAAGGTATTATTTCCGCCGGAAATTTTAGAACACAGCGTTGAAAGTTATTTTTCAAAACAACATTACACAGGGAAAATAATTTACTTAATTATTGTATTGACAATAATAATAAGCATATCAATACTGCCCCTAATAAAAGTAGATATAACTACACAAAGCAGAGGCATTATACGCTCCAAACTCGAAAACAATTCTATTATTTCGGGGGTAAACGGAAAAATAAAGAATGTAAATATTAAAAATAATCAATACGTACACAAAGGGGATACTTTAATCATTGTAAACAGCGAGCATATTAAGAACCAAATTGCATTTAACCGGCAAAAAATTGAAGATAATACAATATTCATTACCGATTTACAAAAGCTATTGTATGGAGGTAATATTTTTCAAACCGGAAAATACTTAAGTGAAAACCAACTCTATAAACAAAAAAACAATGAACAGGAAATATTAGTGAGTCAGTTGAAAAAAGAATATGAGCTAAATAAACAACTCTATAAGAATAAAGCTATCGCACAATTTGAATACGAACAAATAAAAAACAAATATGAACTGGCACTAAACCGAATGCTACTAATGCGCAAACAAAAAAGAAACGAATGGCAAATTGCCATGAATGAATACAGCAGACAAAATGAAGAACTTCGATCAAAAATAAAACAACTCAAAGAAGAAAAAAAACAATATATAATCACCGCTACAGAAAATGGGACTATTACAGAATACCAAGGAATAAAAGCAGGCAATTTTATAACAATTAATCAAAAGATAGCACAAATATCACCTGATGATGAACTAATTGTTGAGTGTTATGTATCGCCAAAAGACATTGGTTTTATACAAAAAAATATGGATGTTAATTTTCAATTAGATGCTTTTAATTACAACCAATGGGGATTGGCAAACGGAAAAGTAATTGAAATCCCGGCAGATATTTCCAATATCAATAATCAACCTGTTTTTGTTGTAAAATGCAAATTAGAAAATACTGCTTTGAAACTCAGAAACGGATACATCGGAAAGTTGCAAAAAGGCATGACACTAACCGGAAGGTTTAAACTTAACAAACGTTCTTTATTTGATTTACTCTACGACAAAACCGACGATTGGCTAAATCCCAAAATAGCAAATTCAAAAATGTAAAATCATCATAAAACGAATAAAACAAATGAGTATTAAAATTAAACAAAGAGACATTACCGACTGTGGAGCTGCTTGCATTGCATCAGTATCTGAACATTATAATTTAAAAATACCTGTTGCGCGTATCAGGCAAATTGCCGGCACCGATCAAAAAGGCACTAATGTTTTAGGAATACTTAAAGCAGTTGAAAAATTGGGTTTTACGGCAAAAGGTGTTAGAGGCACAGCAGATGCATTGCCACAAATACCCCTGCCTGCAATTGCTCATGTGGTGATAAAACGACACCTACAACATTATCTGGTAATTTATAAAGTTACCGGAAAATATATTAAAATTATGGATCCAGGTAGCGGGAAATTAGAAAAAATGCCTGTTCAAAAGTTTAAAGAAATATGGACAGGTGTTTTGATACTCATGGTTCCAAACGAAGATTTTACTGTAAAAAATGAAAAAATATCCAATATCAGTCGTTTTTTCTATTTACTCAAACCTCATAAGAGCATACTAACACAAGCACTTATTGGTGCTTCGGTTTATACCGTTTTAGGGCTTTCTACATCAATTTACATTCAAAAAATAACCGATTATGTTTAAATTGATCAAAATACGAACCTACTCAACCTGATGAGTGTGGTAATGATTATTATTTTGCTTTTGCAAATATTTATTGGAGCCACAAAGAGTATATTTGTACTAAAAACAGGACAAAAAATTGATACGCAACTAATACTCGGCTATTACAAACATCTGTTAAAATTGCCTCAACGATTTTTTGATACCATGCGCGTAGGTGAAATAATCTCGCGTGTAAACGATGCGGTTAAAATAAGAGCATTTATCAATGATGTAGCTATTAACTTGATTGTTAATGTCTTTATAATTATTTTTTCCTTTGCACTAATGTTTGCTTACAATTGGAAACTGGCACTTATTGCAGCACTTATAATTCCATTTTACGCATTAAATTATTACATTATAAACAAATTAAACAAAAAACGTGAACGTAAACTAATGGAAGTTTCTGCTGAATTGGAAAGTCAATTAGTAGAATCACTCAACTCGGTAAAAACCATAAAACAATTTGGTTTGGAAGATTTTGCCAATTTGCGTACCGAAATGCGTTTTATAGGCTTGTTAAAATCAGTTTACAGTTCAGGTTTAAATTCTATTTTTTCGGCAAACAGCAGCGAGTTTTTAAGCAGAATTTTTACGGTAATACTTTTATGGACAGGTTCTTATTTTGTAATTGACAGACTGATTACTCCCGGCGAACTACTTTCATTTTATGCATTGATAGGATATTTTACCAGCCCGGCTGCCGGATTAATCGGCATGAATAAAACTGCTCAAAATGCGCTTATTGCCGCAGACCGTTTGTTTGAAATTATGGATTTAGAGCGCGAAAACGAAGAGAACAAAATGGATTTGAAAAAAGAACTGACAGGCAATATTTATTTTGAAAATATTAGCTTTACCTACGGTACGCGTGCCGAAGTATTTAAAAATGTCAGTCTTACCATTGAAAAAGGAAAAATCACGGCAATAATTGGCGAAAGCGGTTCGGGAAAAACAACCCTTGTAGCTTTACTTCAAAAACTATATCCGATAAACAGCGGAAATATCAAAATTGGAGACTACAATATCAATTTACTAACAAACAAAAGTGTACGCCAAATTATTTCATCTGTACCTCAACAATTGGATTTATTTTCGGGAAATATACTTGAAAATATTGCATTGGGCGATTTTGAACCGGATATGCAACGGGTAATTAAAATTTGTAAAGATTTAGGTATTTTATCCTTTATTGAAAGCCTCCCTGCTAATTTTGGTACTTACATTGGCGAAAACGGTGCAACGCTTTCCGGCGGACAAAAACAACGTATTGCCATTGCAAGAGCATTGTATCGACAGCCGGAAATTTTGCTTATGGACGAAGCCACATCGGCACTGGACAGCGAAAGCGAAAAATATGTACAAAACACATTACTAAAATTGCGTAACGATGGCAAAACCATTGTACTGATTGCACACCGCCTTAGTACAGTAATTAATGCTGACAAAATTGTTGTACTTGAAAAAGGAAAACTTATAGAAGAAAGCAATAATGAAACACTT